>CAVGLF010000037.1:0-15026 GCA_963630045.1 Butyricicoccaceae bacterium
ACACCGTGATATAATGAGTAAAACCTTTTAATAAGAAAACGGAAAGGAATAACCAAAAACAAAGCGAAAGGGAGTATACGGGTATGAGTGACAAGGCGGGCGAACAGGTCAGGCTTTCCTCGAGACTCTGGCTGGGGGCGGCGGACTGCAGCATTACGGCTCTGTGCAACATCGTGACGGGCGGAGGACTGACCTTCTTCTTCGTGAATTACTTCGGCATGGATGCCGGCTGGAGCGCACTCTGCTGGCTGATGTTCGGAATCTGGAACGCGGTGAATGATCCGCTGTTCGGCTATATCTCCGATCGAACCCGCTCCGCGCTCGGACGGCGCATTCCCTATATCCGCTACGGCGCGCTGATGATCGCGGCGGTGTTCGTGCTGTCCTGGGTGGTCTTCTTCGACACGGGCTCCGATCTGCAGATGTTCATCCAGATGTTCATATCCCTGCTGCTGTTCGATACCCTGTATACGGCCATTGCAACATCGCTGTACGTCATGCCCTTTGAAATGGCGGTGACCAATGAGGCCAGAAGCAAGATCATGCTGGTGAAGGTCATCTTCGGACTGGCGGCACTCTCCGTGCCGCTGGTGCTGCTGGCGCAGCTGGAGGGAATCCTGAACCGGTCGCTCGCACAGTTCCAGCTGGTCATGACCGTGATCGGACTCGCGGCGGGACTCATCATCTTTACAAGCACCTTCTTCTACCGCGAAAACTCCTACGTCCGCGCAGAGGAGCAGTATCCCTTCGTCCGTTCGCTGATCACCTGCTTCAAAAACCGCAACTTCATCGTCTTCGAGTCCATTTCCTTCTCCATCACCTACATCCAGACGGCGCTCATGCTGGGACTGAGCTACTACTTCGAATCCAGCGGCATCGGCTTCGTCGGCTGCTATGCGGCGATGTTTCTCGGAATCGTCGCGGGCATCTGGCTGTGGATCAGGCCGGGTTCGAAGTGGGGCGTGCGCAGCTGCATGGTGCTGATGTGCTCGATCTTCTGCGCGGCGCTTCTCTGCCTGCTCTTCCTGGGCGGCAGCTCCGTCGGAGGCATCCTGGGCTTCTTCGGCTCCGGCATCGGATTCGCCGGCGGCACATACCTCATCCCCATGATGAACGGAGACGTCATCGACTACGATGAACATCTCTGCGGCCTGCGCCGCGAGGGTATGTATGCAGGCGTGAACAGCCTGATCTGCAAGCCCGCCATCAGCATTGCAAACGCGGTATTCCCCATCATGATCCGCTGGTTCGGCTACGACTCCGCGAAGAAGCTCGGCGAGCAGAGCGCCGAGGCCGTGTTCGGCATCCGGTTCTCCTGGGTATTCATCTCCGCCGCGCTGCTGCTGCTGTGCGCCGTGATCATCGGAAGGTTCTACGGACTTCACGGGGCAGAGTGGGACGGCATCAAGCGGGAGCTTGCGGTGCGGCATGCGGAAAAGCAGAGCGCCTTCGAAGAGGAGATGCTGGGGAAAAAGTAACCGTCCGTCTCCCTCATGCTCATATGGGGGAAGGAGGAACGTGCATACCTGCCTTTTTTAAAATCGCGGGGCACTTCAAATCGCGAGCGGAGGGGAGCGTTTTTTTGAAAAAAAACGTCCCTCCGCTTTTTTGTTGAATATCGTGCGGGGGCATGGTATAATAAACGCGAAGGGGAAAAAGGGAGAGCGTCATCGGGAAGGCGCGGCGATGCCCTTCATGAAAGCCGCAATCTTTTTTCAAAAGGAAAGAACCGGAGAGGGAACCTATGGGACATACGAGGACGTCCGGCATGCGCGACAGCTTTACGGGACGGATGTTTTGCAGGCTGTGGGGACCCGCGATGCTTTCCTCACTCGGATGGGCGCTCAGCGATATGGCGGATGCCGTCGTCGTGGGACAGAAGCTCGGGACGGTCGGACTGGCGGCCATCGCGCTGATTCTGCCGGTCTATATGATCAACTGCATGTTCGCCCACGGACTGGGACTCGGAGGCTCGGTGCATTACGCGCGGCTGATGGGTCAGGGACGCACGCAGGAGGCCGTCAGCCATGCAAATGCCGTGTTTCTGCTGACGGGCATTCTCAGCGCGGCGACGGCGGTGGTCGGAAGCCTTGCCATCCGTCCGCTGCTTGGACTGCTCGGCACGAGCCCCGGGGACGGGGCGCTGTATGCCGCGACGGAGGACTACCTGAGGGTGCTGGTGGCTTCGGCACCGCTGTTCTACTTCTCAAACGTCTTCAACTACTACCTGCGCAACTGCGGGGAACAGCGGAGGGCGGGAGCCGGTTCGGTGACGGGCAACCTCTGCGACATCGCGCTGAATGTGCTGCTGGTGACGGTGCTGGACATGGGCACCCGGGGTGCGGCGCTTTCCACAACGCTGGGACAAATCATCACAATCGGCATCTATCTGCCGGGCTTTTTCGGGAAAAGCCCGCTGCGGTTCGGAATTCCGAAGACCGTCATGCTCATGAAGGCCGTCCGTGCGCTGGGCGCGGGTCTTTCCACCTCGGTGCAGTACCTCTACCAGATGATCTTCTTCCTTCTGTGCAACAACCTTCTCATCCGTATGGGCGGGGAGACGGCAGTGGCGGTGTTCGACGTGATTCAGAATACCTCCTACCTGATTCTGTATCTCTATGACGGAACGGGACGCGCGATGCAGCCCATTCTGTCCACCTATCAGGGGGAGCACAACCGGCGGGGAAAGAAAAACGCCGCACGGCTGGGCTTTGCGTGCGGAATGGCGGCGGGAGGGCTGCTGATCGCGCTGACGGAGCTGTGGCCGGAGGGGCTGTGCCGCCTGTTCGGCGTTGCGGGCACACACACGGAGGCGCTGGCCGCAGAAGCGCTGAGGATGTACGGAGCGGGCGCATTCTTCGCCGGAATCAATATCCTCATCTGCAGCTTCTGCCAGGCCTGTGAAAACGAGCGTCCCGCATTCGTGCTGGAGACGCTCAGAGGCGCGGTGCTTCTGCTGCCGCTGACGCTTGTGTGCCGCAGACTGGGACTGAGCCGCTTCTGGCTGCTCTTTCCGCTGACGGAGGCGGGGTCGCTGGGTGTATTCCTCCTCATGGGCATAGGGGGACGCTGGCGCATGCGGGAGCTCCCGGAGGAGCGCATCTTCCAGAGGACGATTCCCGGAACCGCCGGGGATGTCATGGACACAAGCCGCGCGCTGGAGGCATTCTGCCGGGCGCATGGAGCGGATGCGCGGCAGCAGCGCACGGCAACGATGACGATCGAGGAGATCGGCATGGCCATTCTGAAGCACGGCTTCGGCGATCGGACGGACGGCACCATACAGGTGACGGCCGTCATGCGCGAGGACGGGGGAGAGATCGAGCTTCATCTGAGGGACGATGCCTGTGTATTCGATCCCTTCGGCATGAAGACCGGACGGGCAAGATCCGCAGAGGAGCTCGATATGGACAGCATCGGCGTACTCCTCATCAAGAAGCGCGCAAAGGAGTTTTCCTACCGGCGTTACCAGGGATTCAATACGCTGGTCATCAGGATGTAACGGGAGAATAGACAGAAATTACCATGAAGCTTGTATACTTCGGAAGCGATTTGTTCCTTCCGTGCTTTGAATATCTCGTGCGGGAGCATCAGGTGCTGGCGCTGTATACATATCACAACGCAGAGGACTACTTTTCGGAATACGGCATCGTGCGCCGGGCGCGTGCCCTGGGGATCCCCGTCCACTACGGGGACATGACTCAGGAGGAGACGGTGCGGCTGTTTTCCGAGTGCGGCTGCGAGCTCTTCTTTGTCGCGGAGTATGACCGCATCCTGAAGCTGCCCCGGGTATTGCCCGGGGCAGGACCCGGGTTTCGCGGCGTCAATACGCATTGCTCGCTGCTGCCCCGGCTGCGGGGCTACTACCCCGTGGAGGCGGCGATGGAGCGGGAGCTCAGCGTCACGGGAGTCTCCATGCATAAGCTCACGCCGAGCCCGGACGGAGGGGACATCCTCCTGCAGCGCAGCGTGGAGATCACCCCGGAGACGGACAGCGTGGACGTCTATCTTGCCTGTGCGGCGCAGGCGGAGCGCATGACGCGGGAGCTTATGGCGCATTTCGAAGCGTACTGGGAGAGCGCCGCCCCGCAGACCGAAAGGCTGCCCTGTGCCAGACGCCCGCAAGGTGCGCGGCTGACGGCCGGGAAGGAGATCACCCGAAGGACGGCACTGGAGCTGTTTCGCAGATACAACAGCCTGCTTGAGGTGGAGCTGGACGGCACGCGGTATTACGTGACGGGCATGACGGCTGGCACGCAGCCGCTGGACAGACCCGTATGGCGGCTGGCGGACGATCTGATTCTCTGGCGCGTGCGGGACGGACATCTCAGACTGAACATCCGCCCCGAAGGAGGGAAGGCATGAGAAAAAAGAGGCTTCACCTTCAGGGAAAGCTGATTTTGGGGCTGGCGGTGATGGCGGCGGCTCTGGTTGCGATTCTTGCCGTGTCGATTTCCTGCGTGTACCGGGTGAACATGGAGAAGCGGTACGCGGATCTGGCCTTCGCCGAAGCCTCGGTCGCGGCGGATCTGATTGACGGGGACCGCATAGAGGGATACCTTGAAACGGGGGAGAAGGACGCCTATTACGAGGAAATCCGCGAGTATCTGCTCAACGTACGGGACAGGATGGGGCTTAAGTACTTCTATGTCGTCGTGCCCAGGGAGGACGAGATGGTCTACGTATGGGACACGGGTGCCGAGGGGGACAGCGGCGTCTGCGACCTGGGCGATACCGATGCCTACTACGGAGGCGGCCGGGAGCTTATGCATGCGGCCTTTGCGCGCGATGCACAGCGCAATATTCTGATTACGAAGAACGAGGAGTACGGCTATCTGGCCTCGGCCTACGTGGCGATCCTCGATTCGGACGGCACGCCGCAGGCTCTGGCCAGCATCGACATATCCATGGATCTGATTGACCGTCAGATCCGTCAGTTCCTCCTTCTGACGATCGTCATTTCCCTTGCCGTGCTGGCAGTTTCGGTGGTTGCGTATTACTTCTATGTGCGGAAAATCCTGATTCGTCCTCTGAGCAGACTGCATCACGCAGCGGAGGAGCTTGTGGACAGCCGGATGGAGGGGCTGGACGGCTTCCGCGTGGAGATCGGCACGGGGGACGAGCTGCAGAGCCTGGCGGAGGCCTTCGGCTACATGGTGAGCGAGCTTTGCGAGTACATCCGCAACCTGCGGCTCGTCACGGCGGAGAAGGAGCGCATCGGCGCGGAGCTGGACGTGGCGCACCGCATTCAGGCCTCCATGCTGCCGTGCATCTTCCCGCCCTTCCCGGACAGGGAGGAGTTCGACGTGTACGCCTCCATGACGCCCGCAAAGGAGGTCGGAGGCGACTTCTATGACTTCTTCATCGTGGACGACGACCATCTGGCGCTGGTCATGGCGGACGTATCCGGAAAGGGCGTGCCGGCGGCGCTGTTCATGATGATCTCCAAGACGCTCATCAAGTCGGCGGTGCAGAGCGGCCTTTCGCCCAGAGCGGTGCTGGAAAAGGTGAACAATCAGCTCTGCGAGAACAACGACGCGGAGATGTTCGTGACCGTGTGGCTGGGCGTGATGGAGATTTCTACGGGAAAGATGATCTGCGCGAATGCGGGGCATGAGTACCCGTGCATCATGAGGCGCGGCGGTGCATTCGAAATCCTGCGCGACCGGCACGGCTTCGTGCTTGCGGGCATGGAGAACGCGCGGTACCGTGAGTATGAGCTGACGCTCGGCGCGGGGGACAGGCTCTTTGTCTATACGGACGGCGTGCCGGAGGCGACGGATGCGGACGGCGCATTCTTCGGAATGGACAGGCTGCTGGAGTCACTGAACGCCGGACGGGACGGCTCCTGCCGCGGCGTGCTGGAGGGCGTGCGCGCGGGGCTCGATGCCTTCGTGGGCGGCGCCGATCAGTTCGACGACATCACCATGCTCTGTCTGGAGCTGCGCGACGCGCCCGGCATGAGAAAGATGAGCGTGCAGCCGTCGACGGAGAGCCTGCCCGCCGTCATCGCCTTCTTCGAGGAGGCGCTGGAGGAGGCCCGGGCTCCGCAGAAGATCATAGCTCAGGTGAGCGTGGCGGCGGATGAAATCTTCTCCAATATCGCGCACTACAGCGGAGCGACGCTGGTGACGCTCGGCTGCCGGATCTCGGAGGGCAGGCTCACAATGCGCTTTTCGGACAACGGACGTCCCTATGACCCGACGAAAAAGGCCGATCCCGACACGACGCTGTCCGCGCAGGAGCGCGAAATCGGGGGACTGGGCATCTTCATCGTGAAGAAGACCATGGACGACATGAGATACTGCTGCTCGGACGGACTGAATATTCTGACGCTTGTGAAAAGGCTGTATTAAAAAACGGCTGAATTATAAAAAAAGGAGCGAAAAGAACATGAAGGATTTTGGTGAGCTGCTGCTTGAAAAGCTCGTGCGGAGCTTTGACGGCCAGGAGACCGTCGAGAAGATTCTGGAGTATGCCAAGGAAAACAACATCGAGATCAGCGCGGAGCAGGCGCTTGAGTTCCTGAAAAAGCTCCGCGCGAACGAAAAGTCCCATGACTGACCCCTTTGCATAGGAAAATAATGAGCCCGGGATTCCTGCCCTCTGCCGTAAAGGGTAAGGAATCCCGGGCTCATTTTATTGTAAAGGGAGGGGATTAAAGCCCGGCATCCTGAGCGGGATGCTCCTCTAAATACCGTGCGAGAATCCCCGCCGCGCAGGCGCAGAGCTTCGGACACGGACGGTGATCGTAGTACTCCGCCGTGCGGTCGTGCGGCGCTGCGTAGCGGACGGAGCTGTCCAGCCCCAGAAGCTCGCGGCAGATGAGGGAGCCGTTCTGCCGCTCGAATTCATCCGTCATGGCGCGCACGGCCTCGTACTCCGCATGCTTTTCCTCCTTCGCCTCCGGCGAGCTGTAGCCGCGCAGCATCCCGTAGGCCATGGCGAGTCCGCTGACCGCTCCGCAGACGAGCCGCCGTCCCGCAAGCCCTCCGCCCAGAGCGGATGCCAGCCGCGCGGCCTCCGCCGCTCCAAGCCTTTCCTCCGCAAAGGCGATGAACACCGCCTGCGCACAGTTGTACCCTTTGCAAAACAGCTCCTCGGCTCTTGCTTCGTAATTCATGAGTAATCCTCCCTGACTGCAACAAAATACGAAATGCCCTTCGCGCCTTTTTGGCTTTGAGCGTGTACGCTTCATTATATCATGCTTTTTGAGCTTTTGTCACCTGCCCGGGGCAGGATATTTTTGCCCCTCAGACGGGGATGTCTCCCGGAACGGAAAGGAAAATGAAAGAATATACCAAATGAAGCCGCACAAATTTGGAAAAAGTGACGAAATTCCGAATAACTCTGTACAAATGTGCAGAATGAGGGTATAATAAACCCGTCGCTTTATAAAATCACCCGCAAAAAGGACTGCGGTTTTTATAAGGCTGACCCGAGCCGCAGCCGAACGGAGTGGAAAAACAAAAAAACGCGCCCGCGACTGGCCCTTTTGCCGTCAGAATGCGCGAACGGACAAAAATCCCTCCCGACGGGACAGGCCTTTTTATATGAGGGGAAGGACAGAGGAAAGAACATGACGTACCGCAAAAAACGATATGGCGATCGCTGGGACGGACGCCGCATCCGCAGCATCCAGCCCATGTCGCGCATCGGATCCTATATCATGCCCACACGCGTGGGCTCGACCAATTACATCCGGGACTCCGTTGAGGTCAGCGCCATCGAGCGCTATATCCGCAAAAAGAGAATGCAGGGCATGAAGGGCTTCGGCATCATGCATATCTTCGCCGCGGCCTATGTGCGCGTCGTCTCCCAGAAGCCCGGCCTGAACCGCTATGTCACCAACCGCGAGCTCTATGCGCGGGACAACATCACGGTATCCATGGTCGTCAAGAAGGAAATGAAGCTCGATGCGCAGGAGACCGTGACGAAGATCGAGTACTCGCCCTATGCGACGGCGAACGATGTCTACGAGGCGCTGAACCGCGTGATCACCGAAAGCCGCGAGGAGGGGGATCAGTCGAATTTCGACGATACCGCGCGCATTTTAAACTACGTTCCGCGTCCCGTGCTGCGCATGATCATCGCGCTTTTGCGTTTTCTCGATAACTACAACCATATGCCGAGATTCCTGCAGAAAATGAGCCCCTTCCATGCGTCGTGCTTCTTTACGTCCATGGGATCGCTGGGCATTCCGCCGGTGTACCATCATCTGTATGAATTCGGCAACTGCCCGATCTTCATCTCCTACGGCCCCAAGCGCACGCAGTTCGAGATGACCGCGGACGGTACGGTTCAGCGCCGCACCTATGTCGATTTCACGGTGACCAGCGACGAACGCATCTGCGACGGTCACTATCTGGCGTCCGCGCTGAAGGGCATCTACAACATCTTCCGCCATCCGGAGATTCTGGACGAGCCGCCGGAGACGATTGTGGAGGACATTGAGTAACAGGGGATGCATCATGGGTGACGAAAGCTGGTACGGAGAGGTCCGGGAGGCGGTGACAGCCGCCGGAGCCGGAGCCTGCGGAGCCGCCGCCATCGATATCGAAGGAATGCGCTGCGCGGTCTGCGCGGCGTTTTCCTATCTTGCGGAGGATCGTGACGCGCCGATCTGCCGCTATGCCAGAGGACGCGACTACCACCGCGTGCTGACGCAGGCGCTGGAGCCTGCGGCGCAGCTTCTGCGGGACAGAGGGTACGCCTCGCGTGTCTGCGCGGATATCTCGCCGCTGCCGGAGGTGGAGACGGCGCTGCGCGCGGGACTCGGAATGCGGGGACGAAACGGGCTGCTGATCGTCCCCGGACTCGGAAGCTGGGTCGTCATCGGCTGCATTCTGACGACGGCCGAGCTGCCGCAGGAGTGCCGCGCTTCGGAGGAGGCACCCGGCTGCCGGGGCTGCGGCGCCTGCGTGAGAGCCTGCCCCGTCGGAGCATTGACGGAGCGCGGCGTGGATGCCTCCCGCTGCCTGTCCGCCGTGACGCAGCGGCGCGGGACACTCACGCCGGAGGAGGAGGAAGCCATGCGGCGCACGGGCACGATGTGGGGCTGCGATGTCTGCCAGTCCGTCTGCCCGGAAAACCGGGGCGTGCAGCACGCGCGCAGGGAGGAGTTTGCCCGGGAGCTGATTTCGGATCTTACCCCCGACATGCTCGAGGGCATCTCCGAGCGCGGCCTGCGGCGCGCCTTCCCCGAAAGAGCCTTTACCTGGAGAGGGGCAGCGGTGCTCAGACGCAACGCCCGCGTGCTCCACGACGGGCAGGAGTGAGACGAACATTATTCGTGCGGGAAAATCGGCAAAACCGCAGAATTTGAAATACTTCTTGACAATCCGATTGATACAGGTTATACTATGCCTGTATTAAAAAAGAATAAGCGTTTGTTTTATAAATGCGGAATGGAATTATACAGGCTTCGCAGATCCTGCGCGGGGGAAAGAAACGCGCGGGACGGTGAAGCTGCGGGAGATCACGGGAGGAACTGCAAGTGAAGAAACTCAACGTCAGCCTGGTACGTGCCAGAAATATTGTGGAAATCGTAACGGCCGTTGCCGAACAGGAGGGCATCTCCCGTGCCGAAATCGCGGAACGGGCGAGCGTATCCGTCATGACGGTCAGCAACATCATGGAGATCCTTCTGCGCAACGGCGCGGTGTTCGAAACCGAGCAGCGCACGGAGAATGTCGGACGCAATCCCGCGCTTGTCTATCTGTCCAGAAGCAAGTGGCTGATGGTTTTCGACATGACGGACTACCGCTTTGCCTGCCACTTCATGACGCTGGAGCTGAACCCCTTCGACGTGCTGACCTGCCGCTATGATGCGTCGAAGTCCTATGAGGCGAATTTCGAGGAGTTCCTGCAGAAGGTCAGAATCCGCGCGGATCAGCTGCACTTCCGCCCGGAGGAGTGCATCGGCATCTCCGTATGTCTGCCGAGCGTGTACAACGCGGAGACCGACACGACCGACAACTTCCGTGTGCCGGAGCTCAATGGCGTGCCCGTGAAGGGAACGATCCGCCGCTACTTCGACTGCGAGGTCATCGCCTCCGCCGACGCGAAGCTCGCGGGCATCGCCTGCAACGCCGAGCTCAAGCAGTACGCGCCGTACAGCATCCTCTACCTTTCCGTGGACACCAACGTCCGCGGCGCTCTGGTCAGCGAGGGCAACGTCCTGATGGGCACCGACGGCTACGCCGGAGACCTGGGGCAGATGGCGCTTGACAGCGGCGAGAGACTGGAGTCCAAGCTGCTGAACACCTACGGGGAGCTTGAGAAGCTCGCGCAGGAAAAGGGCAGAGCCATCGGAAAGCTCTGGGAGGACGAGGATGCCGCGGGGCTTCTGGACAGCTTCGTGAACGCTCTGGCCTGTGCGCTGTACAATGCCTGCTGCGTGTTCAGCCCCTACGCCATCGTGCTGGACGGCCGCTGCATCCAGCTGGGCGACCGCCTCATCAGCCGTCTGAAGGACTACATCGATCCCCGTCTCGTACCCGCCAGCCGCCATCGCCCGGACATCCTTGCGCTCTCCCGTCCCGTGAGCCATGCCGTCACCGGCGCGGGCAACCGTCTGCGCGAGAAGTGGATCAAGAGTCTGAACTGACCGCCCCGAAAAAAGGGCACGGTTCGCCCGCGGTGCGGCCGTGATCTGAATACGAAAGCCCCCGACATGCCCCTTTTTCCCCTCTCGGCTGCTTTGAAAGAGGAGAAAAAGGGGCTTTTTGCGTCTTCTTGCAGTCGATTTCCGGCGAGGAACGGGAAAACGGGGGAAAATGGGGCTTGCAAAAAATCAAAAGTGTGTTATAATACGCTGGCAATATATTGAAGCAAAAAGGCGCACGGGCACAAAAGCCTTCCGGCGAAGGAAAAAGCTCCGGAAAAAAAGAAAAAGTGCGTCGAAGGAGAAGCATGCGTATAGTCATTGTGGGAGACGGAAAGGTCGGCAGCACGCTGGCTGAGCGTCTGTCCGCGGAGGGTCACGATATCGTTTTGATCGATCACTCATCCAGCGTTCTCTCCCATACCATGGATTCCATGGACATCATCGGCATCCAGGGCAACGGCGCGGCGATGAGCGTACAGGAGGAGGCGGGTGTCGCGCAGGCCGATCTGCTGGTCGCCGCGACCTCGTCGGATGAGGTGAACATCCTGTGCTGCCTGGTCGCGCGCAAGCTCGGAGCGCAGCACACCATCGCGCGGGTGCGCAATCCCGCCTACACAAGACAGATGTCTCTGATGAAGGACGAGCTGGGGCTGTCCATGTCCGTCAATCCCGAGATTCAGGCGGCATCGGAGATCTCGCGCATTCTGCGCTTCCCGCCGGCGCTGCACATCGAGCCGTTCGTCCGCGGACGCGTGGAGCTGGTGGAGACGCCGATCCGTCCGGACAGCCCCCTGGCCGGGCTGTACCTGCGCGATATCGGTGCGCGCTTCCGCAACACGCGCGTGCTCATCTGCGCGGTTCAGCGCGGGGAGGAGGTCTACATCCCGTCGGGCGATTTCCGGCTTGCGGCGGGCGACCGCATCAGCATCACGGCCTCTCCGGCGGCGATGGAGGAATTCTTCCGCGCCATCGGCGTGCCCCATGTGCGCATCCGCAACGTCATGATCGTCGGAGGCGGTCTGATTGCGCTGCATCTGTCGCGGATGCTCATCGAGATGGGCATGTCCGTGAAGATCATCGAGCAGAACCCGGAGAAATGTGTCTATCTGACCGAGCAGCTGGAGCGCGCCTCCGTCATTCTGGGCGACGGCACCTCGCAGGAGCTTCTGGACGAGGAGGGCATCGACTCGATGGATGCGTTCATCTCGCTGACGGGCATCGACGAGGAGAACGTCGTCATGTCCATGTACGCGGACGTGCGCGGCGTGCGCAAGATCATCACGAAGGTGGAGCGCATCCGCTTTACGGAGATGCTGGACCGCGCGGGCGTCGGCAGCGTCGTCTCGGCGAAGAATCTGACGGCGAACCGCATCCTGCACTACATCCGTGCGATGGAAAACGCGACCGCCGACGGCATCGAGACCCTCACGCGCATTGTCAACAACCGCGTCGAGGCACTGGAATTCCGCATCCGCGACGGACAGGCGCCCTATGTGCATGTCCCGATCGGACGGATGCGCTTCAAGAAGAACCTGCTCATCGGCGCCATCGTCCGCGCGGGACGGATCATCCTGCCCGGAGCGCAGGATACCTTTGAATACGGCGACAGCGTGGTGGTCGTGACGACCAATGAGCAGATTTCCGCACTGCGGGACATCTTTGCATAAGGGAAAAGCCATGAATACAAGAATCATTGTCCATACCCTGGGGCGGGTGCTGCAGGCGGTGGGTCTGCTGATGCTCCTGCCGCTGCTTCTGGCACTGTGCTTCCATGAGGATGCATGGGCGGCTCTGGCGGCTTCAGCGGGCGGCATGGTGATGCTCGGCACGCTGATGGCGTGGAGGAGACCGGAGAAGCATATGATCTACGCAAAGGAGGGCTTCGTCATCGTCTCCCTCGCGTGGATTGTCATCTCGCTGGGCGGTGCGCTGCCGTTCTGGCTTTCCGGCGCGATTCCCTCGTTTGTTGATGCCTTTTTCGAGACGGTATCGGGCTTCACCACCACGGGCTCCACCATCCTGAAGGATGTGGAGGTGCTGCCGCGGAGTCTCCTTTTCTGGCGCAGCTTTACGCACTGGATCGGCGGCATGGGCGTGCTCGTCTTCGTCATGGCCATCATCCCGCTGGGCGGAGGCCGCGCCATGCATCTGCTGCGCGCGGAAAGCCCCGGACCCGATGTCGGCAAGCTCGTCCCGCGCATGGGCTCCTCGGCGAAGATCCTCTACGGCATCTACATCATCTTCACGATTGTGGAGGCGGTTCTCCTCATCCTCGGCGGAGTCCCCGTGCTGGACAGCTTCATCATCACCTTCGGCACGGTGGGAACCGGCGGCTTTTCTCCCATGAATGCCTCCATCGCCGTCTACGACAGCGCCTATGTCGATGCCGTCGTGACGATCTTCATGTCGCTGTGCGGCGTCAACTTCACCCTGTACTACTACATCCTCATCCGTCAGTACCGTCAGGTGCTCAAAAACGAGGAGCTCCGCTGGTATCTCGGCCTGCAGCTTGCCGCGATGCTGATTGTGACGATCGACATCCTGCCGATCTATCACTCCTTCGGGACGGCGTTCCGCTATGCATCCTTCCAGGTATCCACCATCAACACGACGACGGGCTATGCCACGGCGGATTATACCCTGTGGCCGCAGCTGAGCCAGTGCGTGCTGGTGCTGATGATGCTTCTGGGCGGCAGCGCGGGCTCGACGGCCGGAGGACTGAAGACCGTGCGCCTTGTGATCGCCGTCAAGGGCGTATCGCGTGAGATTCACCGCATGCTGCACCGGCGCAGCGTGAGCGTACTGCGCATGGACGGAAAGCCGCTGAGGGAGGAGACCGTCTCGGGCGTGCATCTCTTCCTCTTCCTGTATGCCTGCATCCTGTGCACCTCGACGCTGCTCATCTCGCTGGACGGCTTCGACTTTGCAACCAATCTGACGGCGTCGATCGCGACGCTTTCGAACATCGGACCGGGACTGAATCTGGTGGGACCCATGGGGAACTTTTCGCAGTATTCGGTCTTCTCCAAGCTCGTTCTCTCCGCGAACATGCTGCTGGGACGTCTGGAGATCTTCCCGCTTGTCATGCTCTTTTCGCCTGATTTATGGAAGAAATGAGAGCGGGTGTCTACATCCACGTGCCGTTCTGCGTGAGAAAGTGCGGATATTGCGACTTTTACTCACTTCCGGGCTGCAGGGCTGCGGATTTCGATGCCTATACGGAGCGCCTGACGCAGGAAATCGAGGCGGAGGCAGCCGGACGGGAGGCCGACACGGTCTACTTCGGCGGCGGGACACCCTCGCTCCTCGGTGCCGGACGGCTTGGACGCATTCTCGATGCCGTGCGCGGGAGCTTTTCTCTGACGCCGGATGCGGAGGTCACGCTGGAGGCAAATCCCCTGGATCTTTCGGAGCCGGCCGTGCTTCGGAGCATGGGCTTCAACCGGCTTTCCATCGGCGTTCAGTCCGCGCATGACTCAGAGCTTTCGCTGCTCGGGCGCAGACATACCTTTGCGCAGGCACGGGACACCGTGCGGGAGGCGCGGGAGGCGGGCTTTGACAATCTGTCGCTCGATCTGATGTACGCGCTGCCGGGGCAGAGCGTGGAGGAGTGGCTGGAAAGCGTGCGTGCGGTGGCGGAGCTTGCGCCGGAGCACATATCCTGCTACGCGCTGCATCTGGAGGAGGGCACCGCGCTGGCCTCCCGTGCAGACGAGCAGCCCGATGACGAGGTGCAGCTGCGGATGTACCTTGCGATGATCGATGAGCTTTCCCGCGCGGGGTATGAGCAGTACGAAATCTCGAACTTCTGCTGTCCGGGACGCGAAAGCCGGCACAATTCGAAGTACTGGCTGGGGAATGAGTACTACGGCTACGGTCCGGGCGCGCATTCCCTGATCGGAGGGAAAAGACTCGCCTGCGAGGCGGGGCTGCGGGAGTATCTCGCGGGTGCGGGGAGACGCGTGATTGAGGACGCGCCGGACTTCCGCGAGGAGTACGTCATCCTGCGGCTCCGCATGACCCGGGGCATCGATGCCGGGGACTACGAAAGCCGCTTCGGGAGATCCTTTTCCCCGGTGGAGGGAGTGCTTCGGAGATACGTCCCCGCGGGGCTCTGCGAGCGCTCGCAGAACCGATGGAAGCTTACCCCCAGAGGGATGTTCGTCTCCAACGCCATACTCGAAGAAATTCTGGAGGTACTATAGAAGCATTCCCTCTTTTTCTTACTGCACTGCGGTCTCATAAGCTGAAATTTCCTCCTGTCAAGGGGGGAATTTCAGCTTTTTGTTATGCTTTGAGCCCGGGGGAACCCCCCCGAACCCCCTTGCTTTGGATTTTCTCTTCGCCGAAGCTGCTTTTCTTCTTACGAAGTTTTCCTGCTATAGGAAAACTTCGTACCTCAAGAAACGCCCGACGC
>CAVGLF010000038.1:0-14976 GCA_963630045.1 Butyricicoccaceae bacterium
AGGGGGCCGCGGTCAACGAAGTTGACCGCAAGCGCAACCCTTGCCAAGTATGAGCCTGCGTCGGGCACTTCTTGAGGCACGAAGTTTTCCCTATAGCAGGAAAACTTCGTAAGGATACAGTACGCAGTCTCATGACATGAAGGGCAGTACGGGCGTGGGCTCAAAGCGTAACAAAAAGCTGAAATTTCTCCCTTGACAGGGAGAAATTTCAGCTTATGATACCGCGGTGCAGTACCGGAGATCAGGAGTGCGCCAGGTTTTTGAGACGCTTCATGCAGTCGCATCCCCCTCTTCCGAAGAGGTCGTGCAGCTCTGCATACTCCCGATACAGCTTCTCATAGATCCGCGCGTTTTCCTCGCACGGAACATACTCATAGGGCTCCAGCGCTCCCATGCGCTCCGCGCAGTCCGCAGCGCTCTCACCCGTGGCTGCCGCGGCGGCAAAGATCGCACTCGCCAGCGCGCCCGACTGGCTCGAGGCTCCGACGCGGATGGGCATGTTCAGAACATCCGCGTAAATCTGCATCAGCACCGCGTTTTTGCGCGCAATGCCGCCCGCTGCGACCATCTCGCGTACCTCCACGCCCGCCGCGCGGTAGGCCTCCACAATCATGCGCGCGCCGTAGGCCGTCGCCTCGATGAGCGCACGGTAGATTTCCTCGGCTCTCGTGCGAAGCGTCAGACCCAGAATCAGACCCGTAAGGTCGGGATCGACCAGCACCGAGCGGTTCCCGTTCCACCAGTCCAGCGCCAGAAGCCCCGACTCGCCCGGACGAAGCTGCGCCATCTTCTCCGTCAGAAGCTCGTGGATGCCGATGCCGCGCGTCCGCGCTTCCTCCTCATACCGCGCCGGCACGCAGTTTTCCGCAAACCAGCGGAAGTGGTCGCCGACACAGCACTGACCCGCCTCCAGCGCATAATAGCCCGGAATCGCGCCGTCCGCCGCCACTCCGCAGAAGCCGGGGACGATCTTCTCCTCGCGGTCCAGGATGATGTGGCAGCTTGAGGTGCCCATGATCGCGCAGAGGATGCCCGGATGCACCGCCTTCACCGCTGCCAGCGTCACATGCGCGTCGATATGCGCCGCCGTCACCGGAGTGCCTGCCAGAAGCCCCAGCCTTTCCGCCATCTCCGGGGTAAGCTCTCCCGCCTTCGCGCCCGAGGGCAGAATCGGCGCCGCCAGCTTCTCCGTATACGCATTCTCAAGCTCCGGCTGCAGCTCTCTCAGGAAGTCCTGCGGAGGATATCCGTCCGCAGGCGACCACCACGCCTTGTAGCCCGCCATTGCCGCATTCGCCGTGCGCCGTCCCGTGAGCTGCCAGACGATCCAGTCGCCCGCCTCCGTGATGCAGTCCGCCTCACGGTACAGCTCCGGGGATTCCGCAAGAATCTGCCATGTCTTCGGAAGCGCCGATTCCGAGCTGACCTTCCCGCCGTAGCGGCGCAGGAAGCTGCGGTTCTCCTCCACGGCGAGCTTCTCGATGCGCTCGGCACAGTACTGCGCCGCGTGATGCTTCCACAGCTTTACATAGGCATTCGGCTCCTCCGGATGCAGCACGGACAGCGGCGTGCCGTCCGCCTTCGCCGGCAGCACCGTGCAGCTCGTGAAATCCACGCCGATGCCCAGGATCTCCTCCGCCTGCGCACCCGCGCGGCGCACGGCCTCCGGCACGCAGGCGCACATCGCCTGCAGATAGTCCTCCGCATCCTGAAGCGCCCAGTCCGCGCCGAGCTTTTTCCCGCACGGCAGCTCCCTGTCCATGACGCCGTGCGCGTACTCCGCCTCTGCCGAGGCGACCTCCCGTCCGTCGCGGATATCCGCAATCAGTGCCCGCACGGACAGCGTTCCGAAATCCAGTCCCAGTGTGTATTCCGCCATAGCCCCTGCAAATCTCCTTATTCTATTCTTCCGTATACCATCCGGCGCGGATGCCGGAGTCCGCCGCGAGGTAATACAGCCCAAAGCCCTTCGTGCTCTGCGCCGCCGCCAGCGCCTGCAGTGCGGGAATGATCTCCGTGCTGCCGCCCGTGCGCCGGTAGCCGTGCAGCTGCGCGGACGCTCTCCGGAGCTGCGTTCCGTCGAAGAAAAACTCCGCCATGGCGCCCCGCTGCGTGAGGATGCGGATGCCGCCGCATTCCGCACCGAAGGACACCCGAAAGAGCCCGTCCGAATCCGTCCCCGCCTCCAGCAGGAAGAGCCGCGCGTCTCCCAGATACGCGGACAGCAGCCTCGACGCCATGCGCGAGGCATCCGCGATGCAGGCGGTCTTCTCCTCCTGCGACAGCGTCTGCGTCCCCTCCGCCGCGTCTCCCGAGTCTTCGTACAGGATGCGTCCGTCCGGGCTTACGCGCAGCGTGCGCTCCTCCTCGACATAGACGCGCGTGCCGTCGCTTTCGCTGTAAGCGCCGGACATATAGGCATTGAAGCCTAAATTCTCCAGAATTCCGCTCACGATGCGGTCCGAATCCGCCTCCGACGCCGTCTCCAGCGCGTTGTAGGCCTCAAGCTCCGCGACCGACGTCTCCGGCGTCAGAAGAAGCGTATCCTCCCCCGCCGCCGCGCCCGCCTCATGTGCAAAGCGGAAGCCGTTTCCGGCATACTCCGCCGCCAGCGTCGCCAGGTAGTCCGCATCCGCCTGCGTCCGGGCATGCAGGATCTCCCCCGAGCCGCCGGCGGTGTACAGCACCGCCTCCCCGTCCCGAAGGGCGAGGACGATCATGCGTCCCTCCGCGGAAAGCGTTTCGTCCACCTCCGCGCCCAGAAGCTGCGCCAGCGTCGCGACGGGTACCCGTCCTCCGAGGTCGAGGAAGAGCATCGTGCCCGAAAGCGCCTTCTCCCAGTCCTCCCGCGAAGCGCTTTCCGGCTTCTCCGCCGTCTCCAGCGCCTCCGCCAGAAGCGCACCGAAGCGTTCGAAGCAGGCCGACGCCGTCTCGCGGTCCTGAGTTCCGTAGAGTCCCTCGCCCTCTCCCGGGCGCACGGCGCAGCGCAGCGGCGTGATCGCGCTCACGGCATAGGAAAGCTCCTCATAGCCGGAGTAGACGGCGGTCTCCTCCTCCCCCGCGCCGAAGGCGCGCAGCAGGAGCCCCCAGCCCGACTGTCCCATGATGTGCGACCAGATTTCATACGTCAGCACCAGCGCGGATGCGACCAGCGCCAGACATACGAGGTTGGCAATCCTGTTTTTCATCTTGCAAAAAGGCTTCTCCTTACACGTCCGATGCCGCAGCCGGCTGCGCTCCGAGCGGCAGCTTCACCGTTACCGTCGTTCCGACATCGGGCGCAGACTGCACCTCGATGGTGCCGTTGTGGTATTTCACGATCTCCGAAGCGATGGCGAGTCCGAGGCCGGTGCCGCCCTTGTCGCGCGAACGCGCCTTCTCCACGCGGTAGAAGCGCTCGAAGAGACGCGGGATGTCCTCCTTCGGGATGCCCACGCCGTCGTCCTCCACCGCAATCCACAGCATGCCGTCCTCATGTGCATGGCCGGACAGCCGGATGTGGCCTCCGTTGGGCGTATATTTCACGGAATTCGACAGGATGTTCACGACGACCTGCTCGATTCTCTCGCGATCCGCCGTAAGCGGCGGCATCTGCTCATCCATGTCGAGCGTCAGCTCGTGGAAGCGGTTGCGCGCCTCGAAGATCATGGAGTCGTACACGTTCTGAAGCATCCGTCCGGAGTCGAAGACCGTAACCTTCAGGTCGAACTTGCCGTTGTCCAGACGCGACAGCGTCAGAAGGTCCTTGACGATGCGCGCCATGCGGTCGGCTTCGTTGTTGATGACGCCGAGGAAGCGTCTGTTCGTCTCGGGCGGCAGGTCGGTATTGTCCATCAGCGTCTCCGTATAGCTCTTGATGCTGGTGAGCGGCGTGCGCAGCTCGTGGGAGACGTTTGCGACGAATTCGCGCCGCGCCCGCTCCAGCTTCTGCTGCTCCGTGACGTCGTGCAGCACCGCCATGCTGCCCCGTCCCCCGTCGTCTCCCAGAGGTGCCCGGGAGATCCTGAAGGTGCGCTCGCCCTTCGTATACTCGAACTCCCGTGCGGAGTCCTGTCCCGCGCTCTCACCGAAAAGCTCCGTCTGCGTGAGGCTTTCGTCCGCGCGGATGTCCAGCATCCGCTCCGCCGCGGGGTTCATCTGCAGGACGCGCCCGGAGGCGTCAAAGGAGATGACGCCGTCGGTCATGTGCAGAAAGAGCGTGCCCAGCTTGTTGCGCTCCCCCTTGACCTCCTCCAGCGAGCTTTTCAGCGCCTGCGCCATGTGGTTGAAGGTCATCGTCAGCTCGCCGATTTCGTCATCGCTCTGCACCTCGATCATCCGGTCGAAGTGTCCCGCCGCCAGCTCCGCCGCGCCCTTCGTGACGTTTTCCAGAGGCGTCGTCATCGTCTTGGACAGCAGGAAGCTCAGGAGCACGGCGAAGAGCAGTCCGAAGCAGACCACCTGCACGGTGATCTTGAAGAGCATCCACTTCATCTCGGAAAGCTCCGTATTGCTGTCCTTGATGTAGATGATGTAGCGCGTCCCGCCCGGGGAGGTTATGGGCAGCGCGAAATCCATGCAGCGGTTCGAGACCGCGCCGCGGTCTCCGATCTCGCCGTCCAGCGCGCGGATGATGTTCGGCGTGACCTCCAGCTCCGGTCCCGCCGCCGCGTCCGAGCCGGACAGATACGCGCCGCTGTCGTCCAGCACATAGTACTGACGGTTTACGTCGATGCCCAGGGGGCCGGAGTACGCCGAGATCATGTCGCGCAGCCTCTCCGGTGCGCCGCTTCCCTCCGCCTCCGTCTGCAGCTCCGTCAGAAACTGCGTCGTGAAGACGTCCTCCATCTGCGTGCGGAACTCATCGAGATAGAAGGTCGACACGCGGCTTAAAAGCAGCGTTCCGACAACCAGCATGACCGACAGGATCAAAAGCACCAGTATCAGAACGAGCTTCATATGCAGACTGCGGAACATGTACAAATCCCCTTTTGTTGTCTCTTTCGCTCCCATGCAGGGAAAAACGGGGGTTTCTCCGCCAGGCAGCCCCCGTTTTTTCTCATGCGGCCTCGTTTTTTTTAAAATCCCGCGCGGCTTTTTTTCTCCCTCAGCCTGAAAAATAAAGCTCTCTCTCCCCCGCCCTGCTGATTATTTTTTAAAAAAGAGAGAGAGCGCGCGCGCGCGGGAGAAAATTATACGCCCGTGTTCGAGGAGGAGAAGTAGTAGCCCACACCGCGGCGCGTGATGATGTACTTCGGCTGCGCCGGGTCATCCTCCAGCTTTTCGCGCAGACGGCGCACGGCAACGTCCACGGCGCGCAGGTCTCCGAAGTATTCGTAGCCCCAGACGCCCGAGAGCAGCTCCTCGCGCGAGAAGGCGCGGTCGGGAGAGGCCGCCATGGTCTTCAAAAGCACGAATTCCCGCGCCGTCAGGTCGATGGAGACGCCGCGGCGCCGCACGTCATGAGCCGCCTCGTAGATGGCGATGTCGCCGATCTCGATGTCGGGCTTCGCGGCCTCGGGCTCCGCTCTGCGCGTGCGGCGCAGATTCGCCTGCACCCGCGCCATGAGCTCCCTCATGGAGAAGGGCTTCGTGATGTAGTCGTCCGCGCCGATCTCCAACCCGAAGACCTTGTCGGTTTCCTCCTCGCGCGCGGTCAGCATGATGATCGGGACGCTGCTCTTCTCGCGGACGCGGCGGCAGATCTCAAAGCCGTCCATCCCCGGCAGCATGACGTCCAGCAGAATCAGGTCGAACTCGCCGGAAAGCGCGCGCTCGAGTCCCTGGATGCCGTCGTAGGCGGCCTCCGTCTCATGCTTTTCCCGTTCCAGGTTGAATGCCACGATATCCGCAATCGCGGCTTCGTCTTCCACAATCAGAATCTTCGCCATAGCGGTAAAAATTCCTCTCTTTCTTCCAGGGTAAGGGTCTGTCTCGATTGTCCCGTTCGCGTCACAGGATGCCCGCCGCGCGCAGGCCGAAGATCCAGCAGAACATGGTCAGAACGCTTGCGATGGTCGTCACGACGACGGCCTGCCCCGCGAGATCCGCATCGCTGCCGCACTGCTGCGCCATGACGTAGCTGGAGATGGCGACGGGCGAGCCGCCCAGCGCCAGCAGTGCGCCGACGGAGCTTCCGCGGTAGCCCGCAAGGATGCCTGCGGCGAGCATCAGCGCCGGCATGACGATGAGCTTGCCGATGCCGATGCTCACAAGCGCCCGCGCGTTCTTCTTCATGCTCGAAAACTCCAGCGTGCCGCCCAGCGCCAGCAGCGCCAGCGGCGAGCCCATGCCCTTCAAGTTCGAAACCGTCTTGTACACTGCGGTCGGCAGCGTGATGTGCAGGAAAATCACGGCGTAGGATAAAAGCGACGCGATGATCAGGGGGTTTTTCAGTATGCCCAGCGCCGCGTTCAGCACCCTCTTCAAGCCCCGCTCCGGCGTGACGAACCAGGTCAGCGCCGTCACGGCGAGGATGTTGAACAGCGGAATCGCAAAGGGCATGAGCATGGACGTCGTCCACAGCTCCCCCTCGCCGAACATGTTCGACACAACGGGGATGCCGAACACCAGAAAGTTCGACCGGTAGATCGCCTGCACAATCGTCCCGATGCGCGTCTTATCCGTGCATATCCGGGGGATGCATATCATCAGCGCAAGGAAGGTGGCGAAGATGCAGCCGATGCCGAGTCCGACATATGTCCAGTCAAAGTTCTCCACCGCATCGCGGCAGTCGTAGATGTTGCAGAAGAGCACGACCGGCAGCAGCAGGGAAAAGGTGAGCCGGTTCGCCGAAAGGAAGAACCTTTCGTCCAGCATCCCGCACCTGCGCAGGAGCACGCCCACCGCCATTAAAAGCGTGAGCGGCGCGACGGCATTGACGGAAAAAACCAGTGTATCCAGCATGGGCTGCCTCTGTTTTTTTCTCCCCGCAAGGAAAAAAGGGAGAGAATAGCTTTTTTTTATTCAGGCGCGGGCCGCACGGTCGCGCTCCGCGACCGCAAGCTCGTCGCAGCGGTTGTTATTGGGGTTTTCCGCATGCCCCTTGACCCAGACAAAGCGCACGCTGTGGCGCCCGCAGAGCTCCAGGAGCCGCTCGAAGAGCTCGGGGTTTTTCGCGGGGGTTTTGTCGGCCTTCACCCAGCCCCGCGCCTTCCAGCTCTTCGCCCAGCCCTTTGTCATGGAGTCCACCAGATACTGCGAATCGCTGTAGAGCGTGACGTCGCAGGGCTCGTTTAAGAGGGACAGCGCCTCGATGGCGCCCGTCAGCTCCATGCGGTTGTTCGTCGTGGCGGGATCCCCGCCGGACAGCTCCCGGCGGAAGACCCTCTGCGTGCCCCGGTACTCCAGAATCGCGCCCCAGCCTCCGGGACCGGGGTTTCCCGAGCACGCGCCGTCCGTCCAGATCTCTACGGACTTCCTCATGCGTCCTCTCCGTCCTCAAGGGGTACGAAGGTCTCCGCAGGTGCCTCCGCGGGAGCGGCCGCTTCGGTATCCGACGGCTCCTCCGTCACGGGGATGAAGTCGACGTCGATGACGCGGGTGTCCTCCAGTGCGCGCAGGAGGATGACGCCCTGGGAGGCTCGTCCGCAGACGCGCACCTCGCGCGTTCCCGAGCGGATGACCTGTCCGTCGGAGCTTACGAGCAGCAGGTCTCCCTCGTCCGCCACGGCGAGCACGCCCGCGAGCTTTCCGGTCTTCTCGGTCAGATCGTGCGCGATGACGCCGCCGCCCGCGCGGTGACGCACGGGGAAGGCCGTCTCCGGCGTACGCTTGCCGTAGCCGCGCTCGGTCACGGTCAGCACGTCCTCGCCCGGACGCAGCGCCGCGGCACCCGCGACATAGTCGCCCTCCGCGAGCCGGATGCCCCGGACGCCCGTGGCGGTGCGTCCCATCTCGCGCGCCTCGTCCTCGGAGAAGCGGATGGCCTGTCCCTCGTGGGACACGATGAGGATATCGTCATGCCCCGAGGTCAGCGCAACGCTGACAAGCCCGTCTCCCTCGCGCAGGTTCACCGCGCGCAGTCCCGCGCGGCGGATGTTCGCAAGCGACTCCAGCGCCATGCGCTTGACGATGCCCTCGCGCGTGACAAGCACGATGCTCCGGTCGTCCGTTCCCTCGGCGGGCACGACCGGGACGATCGTCGTCACATGCTCCTCGGGCTCCAGCTGCAGAAGGTTCACGATGTTCGTGCCCTTCGCGGTACGCGACGCGCTCGGCACCTGATAGCCCTTCAGACGGAAGACGCGTCCCGTATCCGTGAAGAAGAGCACGGGGTTGTGCGTTTTCGTGACGAACATCGTCGTCACGGCATCCTCCTCGCGCAGGGACTGTCCCGAAACGCCGCGTCCTCCGCGCTTCTGGGCGCGGTAGGCCGTGACGGGCAGACGCTTGACATAGCCCGCCTGCGTCAGCGTGAAGGCATTGTCCTCGTTTTCGATGAGATCCTCGATGTCCAGCTCATCGTCCACCAGCTCGATGGCAGTGCGGCGCTCGTCGGCGTACTTTTTGCGGATCTCCAGAATCTCGCGGCGCACCACGGCGAACTGCCGCTCCTCGGAGGCGAGGATGGCCTCGAACTCCGCGATCTTTGCCTCCAGAGAGGCAAGCTCCTCCTCGAGCTTCTCCCGCTCCAGACCGGTAAGACGTCCCATGCGCATGTCGACGATGGCCTGGGACTGCTCCTCCGTCAGTCCGAAGCGCTCCTGCATCCTTGCCTTCGCCTCGGGCTCCGTCTTGGAGCTGCGGATGATGTGGATCATCTCATCGATGTTGTCGATGGCGATCTTCAGACCCTCCAGGATATGCGCGCGCTTTTTCGAACGCTTCAGGTCAAAGCGCGTGCGGCGCACGATGACCTCGCGCTGGAAGGCGATGTACTCCGCGAGCATCTGCTTCAGGGACATGATCTTCGGCTGACCTCCGGAGAGCGCCAGCATGATGACGGAGACGTTTTCCTGCAGCTGGGAGTAGCTGTAGAGCTGATTCAGCACGACCTGGGGATTTGCATCCTTCTTCAGGTCGATGACGATCTTCAGACCCAGACGGTCGGAGTGGTCGGCAAGATCGGCAATGCCCTCGATGCGCTTGTCGCGCACGAGATCGGCGATGCCGCGCACGAGCTTGACCTTGTTGACCATGTAGGGAATCTCCGTCACCTCGATGCGGCGGCGGCCGTTCTCCTCGATGATCTCGCATCTCGCGCGCAGGCGGATGGTGCCGCGTCCCGTGGCGTACGCCGCGCGCGTGCCCGCGCGTCCGACGATGACGCCGCCGGTCGGGAAGTCGGGGCCTTTTACAAACTGCATCAGATCGTCCAGCGTACAGTCGGGATGGTCGATCTGGTAGACGACGGCGTCGATGACCTCGCCCAAGTTATGCGGGGGGATGTTCGTCGCCATGCCGACGGCGATGCCGACGGAGCCGTTGACCAGAAGCTGCGGAAATCGGGAGGGCAGCACGGCGGGCTCCTTGTAGCGTCCGTCGTAGTTGGGCGCGAAGTCGACGGTATCCTTTTCGATATCCGTCATCATGTCCATGGAGATCTTCGCGAGCTTCGACTCGGTATAACGCATGGCGGCGGGCGGATCTCCGTCCACGGAGCCGAAGTTTCCCTGACCGTCGACCAGCGGGTAGCGCAGGGAGAAGTCCTGGGCAAGCCGGACGAGCGCGTCGTAGACGGAGGCCTCGCCGTGGGGGTGGAAGTACTTGATGACGTCGCCCGCGGTGGCGGCGGACTTCGAATAGTTCTTGTCGGGCGTCAGCCCGGAGTTGTACATGGAATACAGGATGCGCCGGTGCACGGGCTTCAGGCCGTCGCGCACATCCGGAAGCGCTCGGGAGACGATGACGGACATGGAATAGTCGATGAAGGCGGACTTCATCTGCTTTTCTATGTCTATGGGGATGATATGCTGCGTATTGGAGGTATCCATGGGCGGTTGTTACTCCTTTTTATTGAAAGGGGAATTCCCGTACGCTTCGTCCGTGCGGGGGGAAGAGATTGATCAGATATCGAGATTTTTCACGTATTTTGCGTTGGCCTCAATGAATTCGCGTCTGGGCTCGACGGCCTCTCCCATGAGCACGGAGAAGGTATCGTCCGCAGCGGACGCGTCCTCCAGGCTCACGCGGAGCATGACGCGGTTTTCGGGGTCCATCGTCGTCTCCCAGAGCTGCTCGGGATTCATCTCGCCGAGGCCCTTGTAGCGCTGGATGTCGCAGTCGGTGCCGTTTTCGGCAAGCAGCGCGTCAAGCTCCTCATCGCGGTAGGCGTATCCGATGAGCTTCTTGTTTTTCGAGACCTTGAACAGCGGGGGCTGCGCCAGATAGACGTAGCCATGCTCAATCATGGGACGCATGAAGCGGAAGAAGAAGGTAAGCAGCAGGCAGCGGATGTGGCTTCCGTCGACATCGGCATCGGCCATGACGATGACCTTGTGATAGCGCAGCTTCGTCACGTCGAAATCGGCGCCCACGCCGGCGCCCAGCGCCTGCACGACGGGCAGCAGCTTTTCGTTCGAGTACACCTTGTCCACGCGCGCCTTCTCAACGTTGAGCATCTTGCCCCACAGGGGGAGGATGGCCTGATGCGCGGAGTCGCGTCCGCCCTTGGCGGAGCCTCCGGCGGAGTCTCCCTCGACGATGAAGATTTCCGCCTTTTCCGGGTCGCGGTCGCGGCAGTCCCACAGCTTGCCGGGCATGGACGCGCTGTCCAGCGCGGATTTGCGCCGTGTGGCGTCACGCGCCTTCTTCGCGGCCTCGCGTGCGCGGCTGGCGTTCACGGCCTTGTCCAGGATCGTGCGCGCCGTGGCGGGGTTTTCCTCGAGGAAGGTCTCGAGCTTCTCCGACACGACGCTGTCGACCAGCGTGCGCATCTCGGAGTTGCCGAGCTTCGTCTTCGTCTGTCCCTCGAACTGCGCGTTCATGAGCTTGACGGAGATGACGGCGCACAGACCCTCGCGGACGTCCTCGCCGGAGAGGTTCTTGTCCGCCTCCTTCAGGATGTTGTAGCGGCGGGCGTAGGCGTTGATGACCTTCGTCAGGGCATTCTTGAAGCCCGTCTCATGCATGCCGCCCTCGGTGGTCTTGATGTTGTTGGCGAACGAGAGAATCGTCTCGTTGTAGCCGTCGTTGTACTGCAGGGCGATCTCCGCCATGCAGTCGGAGCGGTCCCCGCGGAAGTAGATCACGCCGTCATGCAGAGGCGTGCGGGAGCGGTTGAGCCATTCGACGAAGTGACGGATGCCTCCGTCGTACTTCATCTGGGTGCATACGGGCTCATCCGCGCGCAGGTCGGCCAGCTCTATGGAAAGCCCGCCGTTCAGGAAGGCCTGCTCGCGCAGACGGGTCAGCAGCGTATCGTACTCGAACTCCGTCGTCTCGAAGATCGTGGGATCGGGGTGGAAGCGCACGGTCGTGCCGGTGGCCTCCGTATGCGGCAGCTGCTCCAGATCCCCTTCGCGCACGTTGTGGACGAAGCGGATTTTCCGGTCGTCGCGTCCGTTGTGCGTCTCGACCTCCATCCAGTCGGACAGCGCGTTGACGACGGAGGCTCCGACGCCGTGCAGGCCGCCGGAGACCTTGTAGCCGCCGTTGCCGAACTTGCCGCCCGCGTGCAGGACGGTGTAGACGACCTCCAGCGTGCTTGTGCCGGTCTGATGGTGGCGCTCGGTGGGAATGCCGCGTCCGTTGTCCGTGACCTCGATGACGTTGCCGGGCAGGATGGCCACGCGGATATGCGTGCACACGCCCGCCAGGGATTCGTCGATGGCGTTGTCCACGATCTCATAGACGAGATGATGCAGTCCCGCGACGGAGGTCGTGCCGATGTACATGCCCGGCCTCTTGCGCACGGCCTCCAGACCCTCCAGCACCTGGATCTGGGACTCGTCATACGCCTGCGTCACATGCAGATCCATGGGCGCCTCATCGGGCGCCGCGATAACCTGCTCCAGCGCCTGCGTCTCGAGCGCTTCCTGATTCATTTCCTTCGATTCATTCGTTGCATCCATATCTTGATATACCCTTGTCTTGTTCTGAAAATCTCGTTAAAACCATAAAAATCCGCCGGATCGTGCAAAAAACCCCGGGGGGCTTATTCGAACCGGCCGCTCGAGGCCGCGCGGCGGCGCAGCGTAGAGGCTGCGAGGGGGGAGATGAAGACGCGCGTCCGGCCGTCCTCCTCATACAGCACGAACGATTTCGGCAGGTTCTCGCCGATGTTCGTGACCCGTCCCTCCTTCTGCGCGCGCTCGAGAAAGTCGCGCGTCGCCTTCGTGACCGTCGAGGTATCCAGATCGAATACGCCGATGATCTGACGGTTTCTCGCCATGACCTCTTCGCCAAGGTGGAGATACATGCTTTATGCCTCCTTATCCCGCCCGGTGCGCATCGGAGCCTCCGGGGCTTCTTCCTCAATAACAGCTCCTCCGCGGACGGTGAAGACGCGCTGAGCCGCGATCTCGCCGGGAGCGGCGTCGCAGGCCGTGATGAAGACCTGCCCTCCCCGTATGCCGCTCAGGATATACGCGCGGCGCAGTCCGTCCAGCTCCGACAGCACATCGTCCAGCAGCAGCACAGGCGGGATGCCGTCGTTTTTGCGAAAGATTTCGCGTTCGGCGAGCTTGCAGGCGATGGCGGCGGTTCTCGCCTGCCCCTGGGAGGCAAACTCACGCGCGGGCTGTCCGCCGACCGAAAACACGAGATCGTCGCGGTGGGGTCCAGAGAGCACGCTGCCCGCCCTCAGCTCCGCGTCGCGGTGCGCAAGGTAGTGCGCCCACAGCTCCTCCGCGATTTTCTGCACCGGAGCCTCCGGGTCCTGTACCGTGCCGACCGTCTCATAGGAGACGCCAAGCTCCTCCCCCGGCGCGATCTCCGAGTGGAAGTGTCCGGCGGCCTCTCCCAGCGCCCGGCAGAACGCCGCGCGGTAGGGAATCATCCTGGCGCCGATGCAGGTGAGCCTGTAGGAGAAGTCGTCCAGCAGGCCGTCGCGGTTGCCCTCGCGCAGGATGCGCACGATATGCGCATGGAGTCGATTATATTCAGCGAACAGACGTGCGTATGTCGGCCGGAGCGAACAAAGGCTCGTATCGAGAAAGCGCCTGCGTCCGGCGGCGGCTCCGCGGACGAGGTCGAGATCCTCGGGCGAGAAGACGACGGTATGAAAGCTTTGGGCAAAATCCTGCATTTTTCTCTGGCGCACGCCGTTGACAAAGCCTGCGCGCCGCTGCCCCAGCGTAAGGGAAAGCTCGTACTCCCGTTCGCCTCCGGAGAGCACGCCCTCGACGCGCGCGGCGTCCTCGCCGAAGCGGATGAGCTCTGAGTCGCGCCTTGTGCGGTAGCCGTGACCGCGCGACAGGCACACGATGCCCTCGAGCAGGTTCGTCTTCCCCTGAGCGTTTGCGCCGACGATGAGATTGATGCCGGGAGACGGCGAGATCTGCGTATCCGCGTGGTTGCGGAAATTCGTCAGGCGGAGCCTGGACAGGTACATCACTGCACGGAAAAGGTCTGCCCGTTGAAGAGAACTTCGTCTCCCGGGCGGATTTTCTTACCGCGTTCCGTGCAGATATTGCCGTTTACGCGCACAAATCCCATCTGAATGACGTGCTTGGCCTCGCCTCCGGTCATGACGGCGCCGGCGAGCTTCAAAAGAGCCTCGAGCTTGATGAATTCCGTATCGATATGAACCGAATTTTTCATGCGTTATCCTTCATGCGCACAGGCATAATGAAATAGAGGTAGCGGTCACCCTCGACGGGGGTGATGACGCAGGGGGAGAGATCGGTGTTCATCTGCATGAGAACGTCCTCGTCGCGGGCGGCGCGGAGCGCATCGATGAGGTAGCGGCTGTTGAAGCTGATGCGCAGCGTCGAGCCATCGAGGGTTTCGATGGGGCAAACGTCATACGCGCGTCCGAGGGAAGTATTGCAGGTCAGATGCACCGCGGTATTTTCAAACGAGAAGACCGTATTGCTCTTCAGAGTTTCGCTGATGATGATGGAGGTACGCTCCAGGCTTCTCTGGAACGCGGCAGAGTCGAGCTTGATGGTAAGAGACGCGGACTTCGGCAGGACATTGCGGTAATTCATGAACTCCCCTTCGAGGAGCTGGGAGGTAAGGACGGTGGAACCGATGGCAAAGGCGATATTTTTGCGGGACAGAGCGATGCGGACGGTTTCGTCCTCAGCGGCAAGGAAGCGCTCGAGCTCGCGCAGGGATTTGGCGGGCACGACGAAGCTCAGATCCTCGGACGCATACTCGATCGGCTCGCGGCGGATGGCCATGCGGAAGTAATCGAGAGCGACGAGCGTGAGCTGATCGCGGGTAAACTCGAACTTGCAGCCGGAAAGCACGGGATTGGCGGCATTTTCGGAGGCTGCGAAGAGCACTCCGTTGATCATGGCGCGCAGAGTGCCGGCCGAAAGGGAGACGCTGTACTCCTCGGTAAGCACGGGCAGCTCGGGGAAATCCGAGGGATTGATGCCGATGAGATTAAAGACGGAGGAGCCGCAGCTCACGGTGGTCATAAAGGAGGGATTGCTTTCGATGGTGACGACGTCATCGGGCATGGAGCGCACGATATCGAGGGTAAGCCGGGCGGGAAGGACGAGGGAGCCCGGATCGAGGATGGAAGCGGGCACGGATGTACGGATTCCGAGCTCGGAATTATAGCAGGTCAGCTCCAGCGCATCCTCTGCGCGGAAGAGGAAGCCCTCCATGGCGGGCACGGGGCTTTTAACGGCAACGGCGCGGATGGTGCTGGAAAGCCCGTCCAGCAGCACGGCCTTTTCGCAGGTCAGCTTCATAAGGGTTCAAAAACTCCTTTTTTTCTGGGATAACGGGAGGGGACTGCCGTGAAGGCTCAAGAACTTTTTTGAGGCCGGGGAGACCCCGGACCCCCTTTTTTCGGGAGTACCCTCGAGGGGACTGCCGTGAAAGCTCAAACCTTTTTTTGGGTCGGGGAGTACCCCGAACCCCCTTTTTTTTCGGGAG
>CAVGLF010000039.1:0-6174 GCA_963630045.1 Butyricicoccaceae bacterium
GCCCCAACGGCGTGGGCATCGCCATCTACAAGACCAGTCTGACGAACGGCACCACCATCCGCATCTGGCCGGAAAGCGACAGCTGGGTGCTCCTGGGCGGCAGCGCCGGCGCTCCGGGCACAAAGGGCCATGAGTATTCCTTCACCCCCTTCCAGGTCTCCATTCAGGCGGGTGAGAAGCTCTACTTCGTCATGGACCCCAACGGCAGCTCCGCGAACGACAGCATCTTCTGGTCGCCCACGGTCGCCTATGTGAACGGCACCTATGACGCGTCCTCCGATCCCGCGCTCGCCCTTCCCGCGGCCTCCGTGCTGAAGGATCATATCCCCTTTAACGGATATGCCGAGAACAACCCCACCAACGGCGACGGCTGGCAGCTGGATTACGCCTCCGGCGACACCTACACCGCCATGAACATGATCAGCTGGAACGGCGACTGGAATCAGGCCCGCTATTTCTATGATTCCTCGAATCCGGCCGGTGCCAGTGGCGATACATTTGAGCCCAGCTGGAACAACGGCGTCATTAACGTATACTGCTGGGCTGATGATGTCTGGCACTTCTCTAATCTCAATCTCTTCCCCGGCGCAAACGGGAATGACGTTGCGCTGAGCTACACCGCGCCGCGCGACGGCGTGCTGAAAATCAGCTTCGGCTCTGCCTCGTACTGGCAGGATCCCGATAATAAGTCCCAGCTGAGTCTTGCCGTCTACAAGAACAACGTCAAGATCTGGCCGGAGACCGGCACCTACACCGTCGAGAACACCGTGAATTCCTGGGATGCCATCCAGCTCACGCTGGACGATATCACGTCCTCGGCGAAGGCGGGCGATGTCTTCCACATCCGCGTCTCGCGCAAGGACATCTGCGGGGATTACGGTCTGGAGATCCTCCCCAGCGTCCAGTACACCTCGCTTGTGTATGACGAAACGCAGGACAAGGAGGCGCAGTTCCGCAGCGTCGCGCACTACTCCTTCCGCGACCAGTTCTCCACCACCACGAACGGCTCGAACGGCTGGTACTACCTCTACGCGCCCGAAGGCGAAAACGAGACGACGCCCATCCCCGCCTATGACCAGTGGGCGTGGTGCGCGGGTGTCGAGGACTACAACGTCCCGCAGGTCTACAGTACCACCATTCTCCCCGGCGCCATGTACGACGGCATCATCGCCTTCAAAGCGCCCTATACCGGCACGCTGAAGCTGTACATGGAGGGCGACTTCTATCTGGACGACAGCTCCTGGTACGACGATGCCGGTGACGGCTGCTATTGGGGCGTCCAGCTTTCCAGCGACGGCGTCGTCACGGATCTCAAGCCGCTGACCTACATCGCAAACGGCGGCGCGGGCAGCTTTGAGCCCATGACGCTGAGCGTCAAGAAAAACGAGTACATCTACTTCCGCGTGAACCGCGGCACGCAGAACTGGCATGATACGCTGAATATCTCCCTTGCCGTGGACTATTCGGAAATCGATTACAACGACCCCGGCATCGAGGAGGGTCAGGCCGCGGAGCGCACGCTTCCCACGGCGGGCTCGTCCCTTTCCGAAAGCTCCTTCCCCGTGGTCGGACGCGACTACACGAACGCCGCCACCCATGACGTCACGGCAGCCCAGCTTGTGACGCTCATCCAGACGGGCAATCTCGACTCCGGCGCCGTGTACAACGTCACGGATCACTCCTGCCTCTACCTCGGCGGTCTGCCCGACGGCACGGTCTACGACCTCGCGAACATCTGCATCCGCACCTGCCCCTACGGCGGTGCGTGGGATGCTGCCTACAACTACACCGACGGACGCTTCGGCATCTTCCTTGAGAACTGCGGGAACGTCACCCTGCGCAACTTCCGTCTTGAGGTTTCGACCTGCACCTCCACCGGTGCGAACGCCGAGGCGGCCATCAATACGTGGGGCTGCACCGGCCTGACGCTTCAGAACGTGGAGATCGGCGGACGCGCCATCGTCGGCGTCCAGAACCCCAACGGCACCCCGCTCACCATGACGAGCTGCCGCATCGACGGTAAGTTCAACTACGGCGCCGTCGTACAGAGCAACGGCTCGGCCGAAATCACCTCCTGCTATATCGTGAACAAAAGCTCCGATGTGGAGGCCTATGCCGTCATCGACCGCGGCCTGACGGGCGCGTACATCATGAACTGCATCCTGAGCTCCAAGACCCGGCCCGCCGTCCAGCTGAACGCCTCCGATGCGGTTCTTCAAAGCTGCACGGTTTCGGGCAGCGAAGAGGGCACCCAGGGCAATGTGCAGCTCGCCTCCGGCCTTACGAACATGCTGGTCGCGTTGAACGACATCTCCGGCACAATCACCGCAGAGAATGACACGAACACGGTCATCCTGCTGAATCATGCCCAGAGCATCACCGCCACGGGCGGCGAAAGCCTCTATCTCGCGGAAAACACCGTCTCGGGCAATGTCACGGCTGAGAGCATCTCCTACGTCCTGATGCAGGACAACAACGTCCAGGGCTCCGTCAGCACCACGGGCTCGACCAATGCCTACGGCGACGACATCTATGACCCGACCGTCCGCGCCGATGTCGGCGTGAACGAGGATCTGCTGCCCCATACGAACGTGGAGCTCTTCGCGGGCATGACCCCCAAGACCACCGTCCGTACGGAAAGCGGCGCGGTCGCGCTCAAGCGCTATCTGAACCTCTCGGCGCGTCACAGCACCTACGCCATCGTACCCCCCGGACTCTACAGCGCCGAGGCTCTGGCTCTGGCGGGCATCGAGGACTACGCCATCTACGCCTACGGCGTGGACGTGCAGTTTGACTCCTACCAGAACAGCGTCTTCACCATGAACAACTGCTCCGATGTCAGCGTCTACGGCATGTACATCAGCCACGCCGTGAACGCCAACGGTCAGGCGACCGTCATCGAAAAGACCGACGATTACGTCATCGTGCAGGCCGACCCCGGATACCTGCAGAATCTGACGGATGAGAACTACTACTCCGCCGATTCCGCCTATGTCGAAGCGTTCCGCCCGGGCGAAACCGTCCCGTTTGCGGATATCTCCTTCGGCTCCATCACCTATCTGGGCAGCGGAAAGCACAAGTGCACCTACGGCAGCACGAACAGCCGCGAGCTTGAGGTCGGCGGCAAGATCACCATGCGCGGCAGCGGCACGAGCGTCGTCGTTCTGACCGACTGCGGCGGCATCCGCTTCGAAGACTTCAGCATCACCAGCGGCGCGGGCTTCGGCTTCCAGGAGCGCAACGGCGACGGCGGCACTCAGCTCTACCGTGTAGCCATCACCCCCAAGGCTGCCCCCGTTCTGCCCAAAAGCTTCGAAACCACGGCCTATTCAAGCGATCTCATCCACAGGGATTCCAAGGGCCGTCTGCGCGGCCCCGCACCCCTCATCTCCACCTGCGACGCCACGCACAGCACCAACATGCGCCGCGGCCCCCAGGTTGTGAACTGCCTCTTTGAGAAAATGACCGACGATGCGACCAACGTCAACGGCGAATTCGGCCGCGTCAGCTCCTGCAATTCCGCAGCGCGCACGGTCACCTACACCAAGGGCGACAACACCTATGAAGGACTGCCCGCGAACTTCAGCATCGGCGATACCGCCGTTCTCTTCTCCCGCTCCGGCGAGCATCTGGTCACGGCGAAGGTCACGGCCGTCGAAAGCGCCGGCTACCAGGTCTTCCGTCTGACGCTCGATCAGGATGTGGACGTCCCCAGCGGCACGCTGATTGAGAACCTCTCCGCCAACGGCGCGGGCTTCCTCTTCGACAACTGCCTGGTCGACACGACCCGTTCCCGCGGCTTCCTTCTGAAAGCCCCCGACGGAGCCATCCGCAACTGCACCATCCGCAACACCGGCATGGCCGCCATCCTCGTCCGTCCGGAAATCGACGACGGCTGGAACGAATGCGGCTATGTCCAGAATCTGGTCATCGAGAAGAACCTCCTTGAAAACACCGGCTTCTACAAGAACAATCTCAAGGGCTCTCCGATTGCCATTGCCGGTGACGGTCAGGTTACCTCCGACACCGACTTCCTGATGCATGAGAACATCATCATCCGAAACAACGTCATCCGCAGCCGCAGCACCGACTACGCGCTCTATCTCAACTCCGCGCAGAACGTGAAGGTTCTCGCAAACGACTTCGGCACGCGCCAGGGCAGCTCCTCCGACACCGCTCCGTCCGTCTACATCGACGGCGTCTACGATGTCGAGGTCTCCGGCAACACCTACCCCTCCGCCGCCGAAACGCGCGTGGAGATCACCTCCCAGTCCCGCAAGGTCTACGGCACGGACATCGATTCCGACCCCATCGGCAACTACGCGAAGGTCACCGCCGATACCGTCTACACCGATGACGGCTGGCAGATCGAGCTCACGATCGAAAACGTCTCCGATTCGCAAAAGACCTACACCATGAGCTTTGCCGGCACGACGACCGCGGGGCTCCTTGCGGACGGACAGACGATTCCCTCCGTCACGCTGGACGCGGGACAGAGCACCCGTCTCTACTTCCCCGTCCGCACCCTCCCCGGCGACATGTCGCCCAAGCTCTCCTCCGCTCAGGTGGACGTGAACGTCAGCACGGATGCCGCCTCCGGACAGTTCAGTCTGGATACGACGTTCAACGCCGCCGTCCGGACGGCTGACCCCGAGAACATCGAGTGGCAGAAGATCGCCTCCATCGGCAAGGAAGGCACGGATCGCGATGAGTACATCGCGTCTGACGCGCGCTTTGCCTGGGACGATGACTGCCTCTACCTGAAGGTCGATGTCCGGGACGATGTTCAGTTCAACTGCCAGAACATGGATGAGCTCTGGGATTGGGACTCCGTCCAGATCGGCATCGTCCCCGACCGCTCCAACACCTCCCGCTACATCGTCTTCTCCATCGGTCTCAACTCAAGCGGCTCGACCGTAGTGCTCATAGACGACAATACCACCAGCACCCAGAATAAATACGCCCCCGGCACGAACGTCGCCAAGCTCACCTCCGGCCTCGTCACGCGTGACGAAGCCTCGCAGACCACGACCTATACGCTGGCTCTCCCGTGGAAGGCCCTTCTGGGTATGAACTCCGCGCCCGCCGGAAAGAACATCGGCTTCGACATGGTTATCAACGACCGTGACGCGGCGATCACCGAAGGCTCGGAGCCCGCTCAGTGGTGCCGCTACTTCATCGACTACTACGGAGGCATCGCCTCCGGACGCAAGCCGGACAAGTTCGGTGCTCTGACCATTCTGGACGGCACGTTCCAGGTGCCGGGTGCCGATACCGCAGCGCTTGAGAATGCCATCCAGAACGCCGAGGCTCTGGATACCGCGAACTGCACCGCCGAATCCGCGGCAGCCCTCCGCAAGGCCATCAGCGAGGCGAAGGCTCTGCTTGCCCAGGATCTCACGCCCAACCGCCAGAGCGACGTCGACCAGATGCTCGAAAAGCTGCAGAATGCCGTCAACGGTCTGGCCTACAAGGGCACGCCGGCGCCGAATCCCTCCGCCGGCACCTCCTCCTCCTCCTCCGGCACAAGCTCCAAGACGGATTCCAAGAGCGACTCCAAGACGGATTCCAAGACGGATTCCAAGACGGACAGCAGCGTCTCGCTTCCCTTCTCCGACGTAAGCGTGCGCGACTGGTACCATGACGCCGTGGCGTATGTCTATGAGAATCAGCTCATGAACGGCACGGGTGCGGATACCTTCAGCCCCACCGCCACCACGACGCGCGCCATGATCGTCACGATTCTCTGGAGACTCTCCGGCGAGCCCGCGGTTGACTACACCATGCAGTTCGCCGACGTGCCCTCCGGCACCTGGTACACCGAGGCCGTCCGCTGGGCGGCAAGTGCCGGCATCGTCACGGGCTACAGCTCCACCGCCTTCGGTCCCAGCGATGCCATCACGCGCGAGCAGCTGGCTGCGATCCTGTACCGCTACGCGCAGTACCGGAAGCTCGACACCCTCGATGCTGCCTCCATCGCGGCCTTCTCCGATGCCGCCTCCGTCAGCGACTACGCGCTTGCTCCCATGAGCTGGGCGTACGCGGAAGGCCTCATCACCGGCTGGAACAACAGGCTCGACCCGGCCGGAAGCGCCACCCGCGCCCAGGTCGCAACGATCCTCATGAGATTCTGCGAAGGCCTGAAATAACACCCCGCCCCCAACAGGCCAAAAA
>CAVGLF010000039.1:6184-14725 GCA_963630045.1 Butyricicoccaceae bacterium
TCGCTCCCCGTCCTTATTTAAAGGACGGGGAGCGGTTTTGTTTTTTTCGCGCTGTGCCGGGCACCCTTCGGGCGAAAAAAGGAGCCCCCGTACATGCGGCATTTACGTGATATCCAGAGCAAAGGCGCACCGGGGATGGCCTGTCCCTCCTGCGGGTGCCCCGGGGATGCCATCCGCATCCAGCGGCAGGACGCAGAGCGCATCCGAGCGCTCATTGCAGCACAGCAGGAACGCATCGTCGTGCGTCAGCGCGATGTGCCTCGGCCAGAAGCCGCCCGAGGGCACGACTCTCAGCCTGGCAAGCGTTCCGTCCTCCCGTACCCGGAAGACCGCGATGCTGTCCGCGCCGCGGTTCGATGCGTACAGCAGTCCCCTTCGCGCGCTGCAGGCAATCGACGCGCCGTAGGAGATGCCTCCGTATTCCTCTGCCAGCGTCGGGACGCGTCCCAGAATCGTCAAAGCCCCCGAATCCGGGTCCCGGGCGAGCGTGTAGACGACGTTGGAGTACTCCGTCACCACCCACGCCGTCCGTCCGTCCGGCGCAAAGAGAATCTGCCTCGGACCGTCTCCCTCGCGAAGCCGCAGCGTGCCGCACTCCGCGGGCGTGTCCCGCGTGCAGTCGATGCACTCGATGCAGTCCCGCCCCAGATCGACCAGGTAGAAGTGCCGTCCGTCCGGCGCGCATCTCATGCAGTGCGGATGCGCAATCACGTCCGGAGACGCATAGCTTTTGTGAAAGACCTCGCGCAGAAAGCCCTCCCCGCCGCAGGCAAAGAGCGTCACGTCCGCGCTTGCGAAGCAGGCCGCACCCGCAAGCCGCGCGTCCGGGCTGATGCCGATGTGGCAGATGCCGCGTCCGCAGAAGGGCGCCAGACCCTGCAGCGCCGTACGTGCGCCGTCATACGAAAGCATGCACAGCGCGGCGCCGGAGCTCTGCGCACTTACGGAGAAGATGCGGCGCGTCGGCGCGTGATACTCGAAAAAGGTCGGATTCTCGGGGCCGTTGATGCCCGCCGTACTCAAAACCTCCCCTTTTTCCGAGATCCGCACCTCCAGAATTCCTCCGATGCGGGATCCGTTGTACCCGCCGATCAGAACGGTGTAGCCCATACGCGCACGGCTCCTTTCCTATTTTAACCGCAAATGTATTGACATCCCTTCGAAAATACGCTACAATAGACGAAATGCGAAAAGAAAGACGTGAATTTTTCAGAAAATGCAGATTGATATACCGCGCGAAGATTTCAAGAGGCTGCTGGATCTGGCGTACGTGGGCAACATCGTCCTCGGCGTACCCGCGCCGGACTCCCGCGACTCCGCCGAGTACGACCGCGTCATGCGCAGCCTCTTCGCCTACTGCCCGCTCGTGGGACTCGGCATGTACGCGCATATCGTGGACGGTGAGATCTACCCCTCCGATGCGTACGCCGCCTCCGGCATCCTTGACCGCCTGCTGGATTACGAGGACGCCACCATGTTCGACATCCTCGCCGAGGAGCTGGCGCGCCGCGATCTCGAAGGCCAGGACGTCGACGGGCAGGATCGCGAAACCCTCCAGACGCGCATCGGCGAATACCTGGACGAATTCGACTCCCACGGCCTGGATCATGTCTACACGGAGGGCCTGTAATCCTCTCCTCTGCCCCCCACGATGCCATTATATCATACTCCCGCGTGTTTTGCACCATGCGGACGGCGATTCCCGGGGTGGGACGCAGGATCGGCTCAGGATCCTCCCCCCAGACAAAAAAGACGCATTTTGCGCCGAAAGCCCTTTCTCCCAGCCTTGAAAAAAAGGGGGGGCTTCCGGATGCAAAACGCGTCTTGTTTTTTTGTCGTGCATGTGACGGGGGCAAACCCACCCCGAAAAAAGGGCGGGGGCGCGCGTCCTTTATCGCTGTGCGTCCGAAGCTGCCGCCGTCTGCCGGGCGGGCTTCCATTCGGCCCCGGCGTAAAAGAGAAGCGAGAGCGCCGTCGCGATCGTCCAGCCGATCGGCCACGAGAGCCATATGCCTGCGGAGCCGAGCGCCGTTCGGGAAAGCACCAGAGCCAGAGCCACGCGCAGGGTCAGGTCGGTGAAGGTCGTGATCATGAACTTCTTCATCATCCCCGAGCCGCGCAGGATGCCGTCGGCCGCGAGCTTTGCCGCAACTGCGAAATAGAACGGCGCCACAATGCGCAGGAAGAGCACGCCCGTATCCATGGCCTCTCCCGTCGGGTTTTCGAGGAAGATGTATACAAGCCTCCTCCCGCCGAATTCATAGAGCAGGGCAATCGGTATGCACAGCGCCCAGACGAGCTTCAGACCCGCGCGGAAGCCCGCGCGTATCCGTTCGTACTTTGCCGCGCCGAGGTTCTGCGCCGTATAGTTTGAAATGCCGTTTCCGAGCGTCGTCAGCGACGTGGTAACCATGTTGTTCAGCTTGACGGCTGCGGAATATCCCGCCATGACGCCGGGTCCGAAGCCGTTGATCACGCCCTGGATGATGATGTTTCCGATCGAGATGAAGCTCTGCTGCAGGATGCTGGGCACCGCGATCACGGCAAAATCCGCGAGATGCCGCCGTGAAAAGCAGGAGACCCTCCCGTCCGTTCTGATCGCGCGGAGCCTGCGGAACACCACGAGCAGCGCAAGCACGCAGCTTATGCCCTGGCAGAGGAATGTCGCCCAGGCGACGCCCGCAACGCCCATGGAAAGCACCGTGACGAAGAGAATGTCGACCGCGATATTGGAAATCGACGAGCAGGCCAGAAAGACAAACGGCGTTTTCGAGTCCCCGAGCGCCGAAAAGATGCCCGTCGCCACATTATAAAGGAAGACAAAGGGCAGCCCGAGAATGTAGATATCCAGATACAGCTTGGAATCCGCGAAAACCTCCTCCGGCGTCCGGATCAGTCGGAGAAGCCCGTCGGAGAAGAGCATGCCGGCGGTCATGAGGATGACGCAGAGCGTGCCGCTTGCAATCAGCGCGGTATATACGGCACTCTTCAGATCGCCGTACCGCTTCGCGCCGAAGAGCCGCGCCGCAAGCACCGAGCATCCGATGTTGCATCCGAAGGCAAACGCTATGAAAATAAGCGTGATCTCATAGCTGTTTCCGACGGCCGCAAGCGCATTGTCCCCGAGGAACTTTCCCGCGACAAAGCTGTCCGCGATATTGTAAAGCTGCTGAAAAATGATGCTGCCGAAAAGCGGAAGGCAGAACCTGCAAAGGACGCTTTCGGGCCTTCCGACCGTGAGATCTCTGTTCATGCTCCGTTAACCTCCGGGTGTCCCCTTCTCCCGTCTTTTTTCCCCTCCCGCGCAGAATACCCTGCGGGGGCTATAGTGGGGCGGGGAATCTTTCGTATGTAAAAATCGGGGGATTTTCCTTTAAAAAGCCGCATTCCCCTTCCTACGAAGGGGAAAATGCATCAAAAAACGGTGCCGCAGAAAAATTCAATCTGCCGCACCGTCTTTTTTTCGTGGGGCGCTGCCGGAAAACCCCGGGGCTCGATGCCCCCTTTTTTCCCGCAAAGCGGAGGAAATTACTGGACGATAATCAGAATGATGGTCGTCACAGCCAGAGCAGCGGCGCAGATGATCGTGAGCTTGCGCAGCAGTCCCTCCATGCTGTGTCCGCGATTCTTCCCGAAGAAGGTCTCCGCGCCGCCGGCAATCGCGCCGGACAGACCCGTGCTCTTGCTCTCCTGCATCAGAACCAGGCCGATAATCGCAACGGACAGGATAACCTGAATAATCGTGAAGATGGTGGTGAGAACTTCCATGGTAAAATGTTTGCCTCCCTATATAACCTTTAGAGCATAGTACGTGTATTGTATCACATCACGCCGCAAAATGCAAGTGAAATTCCGCACTTTTCCCGCGAATTCGCAGGGAAAGGCCTCACCCGGCGCGGCCGCACCCCGGCGCCGCCCCTTTGTCCGGAGAAGGCGGGATACCGCTTTTTATTCTCCGTATGCCTCCAGCAGCTCCCGGGCTGCCCGGCTGACACTTTCGCTGCAGCTTTCCCCCGCCATCAGACGGGCGATCTCCCGCACGCGGCCGTCCCGCTCCAGCGGCTCGATGCGCGTGTAGGTGCGTCCGTCCTGCTCCGTCTTGCGGATGAGGAGCTCGTGATGCCCCGCCGCCGCCAGCGCGGGCAGATGCGTCACGCACAGGATCTGCCGCGAGGAGGCCAGGCTGCGCAGCTTCTGCGCGACCTTGCCCGCCGCACGTCCGGATATGCCGGTGTCCACCTCGTCGAAGATCAGCGTCTGCGCGTCGTCGCCTGCGGACAGGACATTCTGCAAAGCGAGCATCACCCTCGACAGCTCGCCGCCGGAGGCCGCCTTCGCCAGAGGCTTTGCGTCCTCGCCTGCGTTCACCGCAATGCGGAAGGCCGCCCGATCGAAGCCGTCGGGGCCGGGACGGCGTCCCGGCGTCTCCGTAAGCCCCGCATCGAAGCGCGCGCGCGGCATGTCGAGATACGCAAGCTCCCCCTCAATCGCCCGCGAGAGCCGCACGGCGGAGGAGACGCGCTGCTCATGAAGTGCCTGTCCCGCCTCCGTGACGCGCGCCAGCACCTGCTCCCGCGCCGCCCGGAGCCGTACGATCTCCTCGTCCGCAGACTCCAGCGCCTGAAGCTCCGCCCGCGCTCCGTCCAGATAGGAAAGCATCTCCCGGACGCTCTGTCCGTAGCGGCGGCGCAGCTTATCGATGGTATAGAGCCGGCTCTCGACGGCATCCAGCTCCTCGGGGTTCGACTCGAAGACCATGTCCGCCACGCGCTCCGCCGCGTCCTCCGCATCGTAGGAAATCGACTCCAGCGTCCGGGCAAGCTCCTGCGCCGCATCTCCCTCGCCGCGCTCCAGTGCCTTCGCCGCCGCCCGCAGCAGGGCGACCGCGCCGTCCGTCTCGTCCGTGCCGGACAGCGCCTCCGAGGCCCGCGCGGCAGCCTCGCGGTTCGCCTCAGCGGCTCTGAGCTCCCGCCTCCGCGCCTCCAGTGCTTCGTCCTCGCCGGCCTTCAGCTCCGCCGCCTCCAGCTTCCCGATGTGGTAGCGCAGATTATCCGCGCGCCGCGCCTTCTCCGCGTCGTCCGTCTCCAGCTCCGACAGCTTTTTCTCGATTGCACGCAGCTCCCGGTAGCTCCTCCTGTACCGCTCCAGCGTCTCCGTATCCGTGCCGCAGCGGTCGATGAACCCCAGATGCTCAGCCTCCGTCAGAAGCTTGCCCGTGTCGTGCTGTCCGTGGATGTTCAGCAGCCACGGCGCGGCTTCGCGCAGCAGAGCCGCCGTGACGGGACGCCCTCCGGCGCGCGCAGAGGCCTTGCCCTCCGCTGTCACCGTGCGCTCCAGGAGCAGCTCCGCGTCCTCCGTCTCGATGCCCAGCGCCGCAAGCCCCGCGCGTACCGGCTCCGAAAGCTCCGTGAAAAGCCCCGTCACCCGCGCACGCATCTCGCCGCGGCGCACAAGATCCCTGTCCGCTCTGGCGCCCAGCAGCATGCCGATGGCGTCTATGATGATGCTCTTGCCCGCGCCCGTCTCGCCCGTCAGCACGTTCAGCCCCTCGAAAAAGGGGACATCCGCGCACTCGATCACCGCAATATTCTCAATATGCAGCTGTGCCAGCATACCGCACCACCTCTTTTATATTCGCTTCGCTGCCGCCCGCCGGAGGCTCGGGCAGATATCGGGAGCGGCGGCCTTCCTTTGTGAGTCCCTGCGGGAGTTTTCGCCTCTGCTTACGCGAAGGTTTCGCCGCTGCGATCCAGAATCTCCGTACGCAGGTATTCCGTCCACGAGACCTGTCCCGGCGTGCGCTCCTCGACGGCGCGGACGACATATTCGGGATTCAGGCTCTGCTCACCCGCCGCAAGCACGGTATCGATATAGAGCTTATCGCCCGTGCCGCGCACCTCAAGGCTGCGGATGAAGTCGCGCAGATCGACCTCCGATTCGCCGCGCTTCGTGCGCTTCATCATGCGCACGGGCTCCGCAAAGAGCGTCTGCACGGCATCCGCATCCAGCCCCTCTCCGTGCACCGTCACGGAGTAGCGCACGGCATCGATATCGCCGGCACCGCGGGTACGCTGGTAGACATAATGCGGGACGATGCCCTCGGGCAGCGCGCGCTTCATGCGCTCGAGGAAGTCCCCGGGCAGCGCCTCGGTATCGAAATCGAGCAGCTCGCAGCGGCTGGCAAAGCCCGTCGGAAGCGGCAGAGGCACGCTGATATACGGATGGGGGTTAAATCCCTGGGAGAACACGAGCTGCACCTCCGCGCGCATGAAGGCGCGCCGGAAGCAGCGCATGAGATCCAGATGCGAGATATACTGCGCAGGTCCGCGCTTTTCATACTGCATACGGCACTTAAGCATCGCATTTGCCTCCCTTCATCAGGCACAGCGCTCCGCAGCCGGTGCACTGCGTACGGCAGTCCGGCGTAGCCTCGCCCGCCAGAGCCTTCTGGTACTCCCGCCACAGATGTTTTGTCGATACGCCGCAGGACATATGCGACCACGGCAGCACCTCTTCAAAGGGTCTTTCGCGGTTGGCGTACCACTCCGGGTCGATTCCGAGATCGGAAAAGACGCCGAGCCAGGTATCAAGGTTAAAGAAGTCTCCCCAGGCGTCGAACTTGCAGCCGCGTTTCCACGCCTCGTACAGCGCTGCGCCGAGTCTGCGGTCTCCTCTTGCGAACACGCCCTCGAGGAAGCTCACAGCCGGCTCGTGCCAGTTGTATGTCACGTTCTTGATGCGGAAGTTGTCCTTTAGGAACATGTACTTGCGATGGAACTCCTCGCGCTTCGTCTGAGCCGCCCACTGGAAGGGCGTATGGGGCTTCGGCACGAAGCCCGCCACGGATACGGAGACCTTCAGCCCCCGCGCGCGGTTGGACGAGTTCTGCCTCCAGCACCAGCCGACCTTTTTCGCAAGATCCGGAATGCCCAGAAGATCCTCGTCGGTCTCCGTCGGCAGTCCCGCCATGAAGTAGAGCTTGACGCCGGACGAGCCGCCCCTGAAGGCGATCTCGCAGGCATGCATCAGCGCCTCCTCCGTCAGGTTCTTGTTGATGACATCGCGCAGCCTCGGCGTACCGGCCTCCGGCGCGAAGGTCAGACCCGTCTGCCGCACCAGCCGCAGCTTTTCATAGAGCTCGGGCGTGAAGCTGTCGGCTCGCTGGGACGGCAGCGCCAGGCTGATCTTGCGCTCCCGGCAGAAATCGGTCAGCTCGTCGCAGATGCGGTTGATCTCCCGGTGGTCGCTTGAGGACAGGGAAATCAGCGAAATCTCCTCGTATCCCGTCTGAATGGCGAGCTTTTTGGCGTTTTCAATGATCGTCTCCGCACTGCGCGAGCGCACGGGGCGCCATGTGTAGCCCGCCTGACAGAAGCGGCAGCCGCGGATGCAGCCGCGCATAACCTCGACCATGACGCGGTCGTGGACGACCTCGGTGGACGGGACGACGAAGTACTCGGGGATAAAGGCATGGTCGAAGTCCTCGACAATGCGCTTGGTGATGACGGGCGTCACGCCGTCCAGCGGCGTAATGGCGCGGACGGTGCCGTCCTCGTGATAGCTCACGTCGTAGAAGCAGGGGACGTAGATGCCGGGGATATCCGCGGCGCGGCGCAGGAATGCCTTCTTCGTCCAGCCCTCGCGCTTAGCCGTCCTGTACAGATCGAAGAGCTCGATGGAGACCTCCTCGCCCTCGCCGAACATGAAGAGATCGATGAAATCCGCAATCGGCTCGGCATTGCACACGCAGGGTCCGCCCGCGACGACAAGATTCTCCAGCCCCTCGCGGTCGCGCGCATACACGGGAATCCCGGCGAGATCGAGCATATTCAGGACATTCGTATAGCAGAGCTCGTACTGCAGCGTAAAGCCGATGATGTCGAATTTCGAAAGCGGGTCGCCGGACTCCAGCGCATACAGCGGCACGCCGGCGGAGCGCATCTCGGCCTCCATATCCGGCCACGGTGCGAAGGCGCGCTCGCACCAGATATACTCCTGCGCATTCCACAGCGCATACAGGAGCTTGAGTCCGAGATGCGACATGCCGATTTCATAGGAATCGGGGAAGCAGAAGGCGATGCGCACGTCTACGGACTCAGGGTCCTTCTTCACGGCGCCGTATTCGCCGCCCACATACCGCGCGGGCTTTTTCACCCGCGAGAGAATTGCATTCAAACGCTCATCCATGGAAGCTTCGTTTCCTTACGTCAGATTTTTTCTCTCCATCTGAAAAAAAGAGAGAGCGTGGGAAAGAACCGGTGGGGGAAAACCGCCGTATCGGTGCAATACCGGCCGGTGCTGCCCTGAATATTATACCGCATTTTTCCACTTTTGTACAGTCCCCCGTGCGCGAGGCACTCCCCGCCCCCTAAAAAAGGTATGAGTCCCCACGGCAGCCTTCCCCGGGATTCTCCCGCATGGCACGAAAAAGGGGGTTTTGGTGCAAACGGGGGTTCGGGGCACGAAAAAGGGGGTTTGAGGGTACGAAAAAGAGGGTTCGGGGTACGAAAAAGGGGGTTTGAGGGTACGAAAAAGGGGGTT
>CAVGLF010000040.1:0-2634 GCA_963630045.1 Butyricicoccaceae bacterium
CATCATATCCGACATTATGCTGCCGGACATCGACGGCTTCGAGTTTGCCGAAACCGTCCGCCGCGTCAACCGGCACATCCCGATTCTCTTCATGTCCGCCAGAGACGATCTTCCCTCCAAGCAGAAGGGCTTCCAGCTCGGCATTGACGACTACATGGTCAAGCCCGTGCAGCTGGACGAGCTGCTCCTGCGCGTCAGAGCGCTGCTGCGCCGGGCGAATATCGAGACGGAGCGAAAGCTCACGGTCGGCAATCTGGAGCTGGACGCCGACGGCATGACCGCCGCGATCGGCGGCGAGGAAATTCCCGTCACGACGCGGGAATTCAACATCCTCTACAAGCTCCTCTCCTACCCGAAAAGGACCTTCTCCCGTGCCCAGCTCATGGACGAGTTCTGGGGCATCGATTCCGACACCGGTCTGCGGGCTGTGGACGTTTATATCACGAAGCTGCGGGATAAATTTTCCGGCTGCGACGGCTTCGAAATCAAAACCGTGCGCGGGCTTGGCTACAAGGCGGTACTGAAATGAGTGAAAAGCTGCCGGCTGAGCCAAAAATCCGGGATGATCGCTTCCCGACATCGCTGTTTTTTGTCTATCTCGGCGTCCTGCTTCTGATGAGCGGCATTCATACCGGACTGATTGTGGGCGCAAACGAGCTCGGGTGGAGCAAGCTCTGGCAGACCATTGTTCCGATCCTTTACTGGTCGGCGGTGGCGGTCGGACTGACGCTGTTCACCCGCAGGCAGATTCAGCGGGTCTACGAGGAACCCATGCACCGTCTGGCCGAAGCTACGGAGCAGGTCGCAGGCGGCGATTTTTCCGTCTATATTCCGCCGATCCACACCTCGGACAAGCTGGATTATCTCGATCTGATGCTTGCAGACTTCAACAAAATGGTGGAGGAGCTCGGGAGCATCGAGACGCTGAAAACGGACTTCTTCTCCAATGTGTCCCACGAGATCAAAACGCCGCTGGCCGTCATCCAGAACAACGCCGAGCTTCTGCGCATGGAAAGCCTGACCGACACCCAGCGCGAGTATGCGAACACGATCTATCAGTCCTCCCGCCGTCTGTCCGATCTCATCAGCAATATCCTGAAGCTCAACAAGCTCGAAAAGCAGAGCATCACGCCGGACATGCAGGTCTACGATGTCTGCGCCCAGCTGGCCGAGTGCGCGCTGGGCTTTGAAGACGCATGGGAGGAAAAGTCGCTGGATTTCGATGCCGACATGGAGGACCGTGCCGAAATCGCCGCCGATCCGGCGCTCATGGAGCTCGTGTGGAACAACCTCTTTTCCAATGCTGTGAAATTCACGGAGCCCGGCGGCTGTATCACGCTGACGGAGGTCTCGGACGGCGAAAGCATCCGTGTATCGGTGCAGGATACCGGCTGCGGCATGGATGAGAATACGCAGCGGCACATTTTTGAGAAATTCTATCAGGGCGACACCTCGCACGCAATGGCGGGCAACGGCCTCGGCCTTGCGCTGGCGCTGCGGGTCCTGCAGCTGAACAATTTTCAGATTACCGTGGAAAGCGCCCCCGGCCGGGGCAGCACCTTCACGGTCATCATGCCGAAGGCGCGGAATGGAGATGCGGAATAAATGGAAAGCTATGATTATCTGAAGGTCACGGTCGAGGACAGCCTCTGCTCGCAGTATATGGACGGCTATTCCTGCTTCGGCTGGAAGCAGGACGAGAATCTGTCGAGCGAAACGTCCGGCGGCAGGGTCACGCTGCACCTCAAGCGCAGCCGCAGCATTCTCAACAAAACGGAGCTTGTGCGCCTGCAGCGGCATTATGAGGCATGCATGCAGGAGATCGCCGCGCTGGAGGCGTCGAAATCCTCCGTGCCGATGATTGTTTCGCTGACGTGCGGACTGGCCGGCTGCGCATTCATGGCGGGCTCGGTCTTTGCCGTTACGGCGGCCTCCCCCATCATCTGGCTGACGGTGCTTCTGGGCATTCCGGGCTTTGTGCTCTGGGGCGCGGCCTATTTCGGATACCGCGAGGCCAGACGCCGCAGAACCGAGCAGGTCACCCCTCTGATTGAAGCCAAATATGACGAAGCCTGTGCCGTCTGCGAAAAGGCGCAGCAGCTTTTATAACCGGGACATCATCGCAGCCGCCGTGTGCAAATTCACGCACACGGCGGCTTTTTTAATATTTCGCAAACACAACGCAAGCAATTCGCAAATAATGCCGGGCTATAATGAGCTCACAACAAAGGAGATGCGAAAGGAGTCAGACATCAGGCATGAAGAAGAGAATTGCCGCAATCGTTTTGGGCATCGCCGGCCTCGGAGCCGCCGCCGTCACCTTCGTCCTGCGCCGAAGAAAATAAGGACTGAACCCTTCACCCGGCATAAGCGGGGACACTCAGTCAAAGACCAGTATTTAAAACAATCGGGAGGATATATATCATGGCAAAGTCAAAGCTTGTTCGGGCAAATGCAAAGATTGCCGACGCGGTTGTCGGCAGCTACAAGAAGATCGAAAAGGCCGTCGTCGGCAGCTACAAAAAGGTCGAGAATACGGTCGTCGGCGGGTATCAGAAAATCGAGGACGGCTTCGTCGACCGTTATCTGACGCATGACGACGAATCCGTCGCTGACGCGAAGGTCCGGCTGAAG
>CAVGLF010000040.1:2644-14527 GCA_963630045.1 Butyricicoccaceae bacterium
CGCAAAGTAAAAATCGGGAAAACAAACCCCTTAAAACAAATTTTCAAAACAAACCGTAACATAAAAGGAGAGGCTTCACAATGAAAAAGAGCAGTTTCGTGGCAATGGTTCTGGGTACGATCAGCGGCGTGTTCTTCGCGCTGGGCATGTGCATGGCGCTGCTTTCCGAATGGAATATGCGCACGCAGGGCATCGTCTGCGGCGTAATCGGTCTGGTTCTCGGACTTATTACACTGCTTGTCTGGCGCAAAATGGAGGGCAAGGCTCCCGTCAAGGTCAGCGGCAAGACGGTCGGTACAATCCTGCTGGGCGTTCTCGGCGCGCTGCTCCTGGGCGTCGGCATGTGCCTGTGCATGGTCTTCGGCAGGATGATTCTCGGCATCGCGGTCGGCCTCATCGGCATCGTCGTACTGCTGATGCTCATCCCTCTGACGAAGGGGCTGAAGTAATCCCCCGATTTTTTTCTCTCTCCCTCCTGGACAGTGGATTTTTTCCCCCTTAGCTTTTGTCAGATGCGTCAAAGCAAAAAAAAACGGAAGAAGGCTTAAAAAAAACACGTCTTCTTCCGTTTCTTTTTTCCGGCATTTACCGGGAAAGCCCGTCGGCTTCCTGAGGGCGGTGTGTCTGTTCGGAAATAATCCGTGCCAGCAGGCGGACATCCAGCGGCTTTGCGATGTGTCCGTTCATGCCGGCGGCGAAGGCGGCCTTCCTGTCCTCGTCAAAGGCGTTGGCCGTCATCGCAATGATCGGAATCTGAGCCTTTCTGGGATCGGACATCGCACGGATCCGTTTTGCGGCATCATAGCCGTTCAGGTTCGGCATCTGGATATCCATCAGAATCAGCGCGTACCAGTCCGCGCTCCGGCTCTGCAGCATATCAATGCACTTTACGCCGTCCGTTGCCGTCTCCACCTCCGCACCGAGGTTTTTAAGCACAGCCGTTGCAATCTCGGCATTCAGCTCATTGTCCTCTGCAAGCAGAATCCGCATGCCGTCCAGACGGTATGCACCGGTCGATTCCGTCTCCTTCCTGTCTTCAAGGTATTCCTCCGGGTTCTCCACGATGCGCAAATCCAGGGCGATCGTGAAGACGCTTCCCTCGCCGGGCTTACTCTGAACGCTGATCGTGCCGCCCATGAGCTCCGTGAGCTTCTTGACAATCGTCATGCCGAGCCCCGTGCCCATGATCCGGCTCTCAGTGGAATTATGCTCGCGTGCAAAGGTTTCAAAGATATGCTTTTGGAACTCCTCCGTCATGCCGATGCCGGTGTCCGAAACCGTGCAGACGTAGCTCCCCCAGCCGTCCCTGCTGCAGGGCTGCTCTGTCACCGTCACGGCAATGCTCCCTCCGTCCGGCGTATATTTGACGGCGTTGGAGATGAGGTTCAGCAGAATCTCGCGTACCTTCTGCACATCGGTATAGACATATCTGTGCGTCACGCAGATATTCCGGGTCACGGTGAGATGCTTCTTTCGTGCATCGTTTTCGAATACGGTATAGTAGCTTTCGTCCGTGAGATCCGTGAACTCCTCGTTCAGACTTTCACGTCCGCTGTCGATTCGTGCGACCTCCAGAACGTTATTGATCAGCTCCAGCAGGTATTCACCCGAGAATTTGGCCTTTTCGATATATTCTCTGAGCTTGTCGGGATCGTCAATGTTCTCGCGCATCAGCTCCATGAAGCCCAGCACGGCATTCATCGGCGTGCGGATGTCGTGGGACATATTGAACAGGAACGTGCTCTTGGCGGCGTTGGCCTTTTCCGCCTCGTTCTTCACCGCTTCCTTCAGCGCAATCTCTCTGCGCTGCTTTCTGATGATGAGAACCAGCAGCGTGATGATCACGGCTATGACGGCGGCCGACGATATGCTCACTCCAAGCAGATGGTCGCGGATAAAATCCTGCATATCGTAGCTTGAAAGCTGATCCACATAGCGGTATGTACAGTCGTAGCCGTAGGACGAGCCCAAAAGCTTAAGCCCGCGGTTGATGAGCAGCAGCGCCTCCCGGTTTCCCTGCTTCACGCCGAAGCACTTGCCCGTTCCCGCGCCGAGCTGCACATACGACAGGCTGTCATATTTCGACTGATCCGTGACATACTGGACGCGCAGGGTATCCATGATCGTGCCGTCAACCTCACCGCGCAGTACGGCGCTCAGGCATTCGCTGATGCTCGGATAGTTCACGATCTCGGCGTCCGGATAGGTGCTTGCCGTGTAATCCCGCTGAAGGATGTTGCTCTCATTGACCGCCAGCCTCCGGATGTCCTCCTTTTCGCAGACGGCGCTGTAGAACAGCGCGCCTCTGTCGGAAATCACCTCGGAGGAGGCGCTGATGCCGTCCTGCTCAAGCCTCCACAGGTTGCTGTCCACCGGGAAGCCGTAGTCAATTTCACCCGAGTCGAGCGCAGCCAGAATATCCTGATATCCCGAATAAGCCACGAACTGCACCTCGGGAACCGAATCGAGCTCCAGTGCCTCAAAGGCCGCGCGGATGACATCCGTCACGATGCCCGTGGCCTGTCCGTCGGCATCGGTTGCGGAATAGGGCAGATAATTGTCCGTATAGCCGACGCGAATCACGGGATGCTCCGCAAGCCATTCCTTTTCCTCATCCGTCACCGTTTTTCTGGCGTAGGCCAAGTTGAAGTTCTTGTACTGCAGCGTCTGCATGGCATACGGATCCACGGTGTTCATCAGGGAAAGCGTCTTGTTGAGTTCATTCAACAGATCGGGACGGCTTCGGCTGACCGCCAGATAATAGGGCTCCTTGCCCAGGAGCACGACCGATTCCATCCAGTTCTGATTCATGCTTCGTTCGCTGGTGCTGGGCTCCAGATCGATATCGCCCCGCGCAAGAGCGGCATCCGCTTCCTCAAAGCTGTCGAAGTACACGATCTGCGCGTCTATGCCGTTCGCCTCGAGCCAGTCTTCGGTCATCTCCGACAGCCGGTTGTTTCCAAACAGCCCGATCTTCTTTCCGTCAAAGCTGCCCGGGTCATCCTCGCTGATTTCATCGTCTCCGACCCGCTTAAAGAGATAATATACGTCCATGCCCATGGCGGTGTCCGGAAAAAGCATATACTCCCGGCGCTCCTCGGTGACGGATACCGCGCCCATGACGTCGATCTCACCGCGGCAGAGCATGTCATAAAGCTCCGACCATCCGCCGTAGACATATTCATACTCCCACGAGCTGTAATCCGCAATCTTCCTTAAGTAGTCATAGGCAAAGCCGCTCTTCTCCTCGCCCTCGCCGCCCTCCTGGAACGAATCGCTGATATACCAGCCGACACGGACCGTCCGGCATTCGCCGTCCGACGCATAGGCCGGAACGGACAGCGTCAGCGCAAGCGCGAGCACGGCGCAGAGAACGGCTCTCAGCACTCCCGCTCTCCCCTTATGTGCAGCCATGTTCCGCACGGCCTTTGACGCGGCAAACCTGCTCATATGACTATAACCCCTTTTTTGGTGTTCCGTTTTTTATAAAAGCCCAAACGACCCCGGCCGTGCGCTCAGTCAGGCGTCAGAGCGTCCCGGTTCAAGAGGAAAAAGCGCTGCGGTTTCGTTACGGCTTGTTTCAGTATAGCAGAAATTCATCCTCCGCGCAACAATAAAATGCCCTCTTTAGAATGATTTTACACTCTGAAGAGGGCATTTGCATTTATATTTGCTTTTTCGGGCGATTCGCGCCGCACTCAGCCGGCATTCCCGGCGTCAGGCGTGATGTCATACCAGGTCTTGCCTTCGTCCGTCGTGCGATACACCTTATCCCGGTTTACATAGACAAACTCGCCGATGGAGCCGTCCGCAGCGTAGGAATAATACGCAAAGCCGTCATTCGTATCTCCATTATGATTCTCCTCCACACTGTAAAACGGGCTTTCTTTGTATTCCGCAGGCTTCGGCGTGTAGTCCTTGAGCGCATCCCTGTATGCTGCTGAGTCTTTATAGTACACGCGAATCTTGTGAGTCGTGCCGTCAATCGTAATTTTCCGACCCGAATAATACGCATGATTGCTCTGCATGGCATCTCCGTTTCGTTTACTGTATTCGCCATGGAGATCTGATTTTGTTTCTTCCATCTCTCCGGAATACGTCACCTGCACGGGGGATGTGGCGGCGGAGCCTGTGCCCCAGGTGAAGATGATGCCCTGCTCCGCATCATAGGAAACCACGCAGGTGCCGCCGCTTTCGGGCGTGCCGACCCAGTTTGCCGTCTGTGAGCCGCTGTAGCTGACGTCTCCGATCGTAAGGGGCAGGCTCGACTGCCATCCGGCGACCTTCTGTGTCAGCTCGACGGTGATGGCATCCGGCTCGCTGTCCCCGGACAGCACCTCGGTCATAAGCTCCGCATAGGCCGAACGGGCATTCGCCAGATCCGTTGTTTCGCGTACCTTCTCCAGTCTCCCCGCGAAAAACGGAATGCAGATTGCTGCGAGGATCGCAATAATCGCCACTACGATCAAAAGCTCCATGAGCGTGAAGCCCTTTTTCGATCTCTTACCCGATGTCATGCTGCAATACAGCTCCTCTCTCTATCTCTTTGTATGGACTGCGATTCTATTATTCGCTATTCTACCACATTCCCACGGAATCGTAAAGCCCCAAAATGACGCTTTTTCCCATGGGCAAAAAGGAAGCTCTCCGTTTTTGCCGGAGAGCTTCCCGTTTTTTTGCCAAAACGAATCGTTTACTTCAGAATCACGACGCCCAGGAATGCCCAGATGACGATGAACGCCCACACGCAGGCTACGGAAATCCAGTTCGCGCGCAGAACCTCCTTGGTGTTGTCGCAGTGCGCGATGCCGAGCTGACCCATCAGGTTCGTCGTGGGGTACATGGAGCCGGTCAGACGGGTGGCCGCCAGGATGGAGATCGCGAACATGCTCATCGGCAGGCCGGTGGCAATCGCGGAGGCGCCGAACATTTCGGCGATGATGCGGATCTCGGCAACGGCCGCAGCCTCGATGCCGAAGCCGCCGACGACGGACGCGATCAGCATGACCGCGGAGGCGCTGTTTCCGGCAAGACCGCCCAGCAGATTGGAGAGCGCATCGAAGCCGCCGCCCAAGGTGACCAGATTCAGCAGGTAGTCAATCGTGACGAAGACGACGAACATGCCGGCCTGGGACGCGATGCCCTTGACCATGGAGTTCACGGCGTGGTCGATCTCCATGCGGGAGAAGATGGCGACAACCGCAGCCAGAATGCACATGACGGTCAGCGCGTAATTGGTCTTCTGCTGGGAGATGATGCCGTAGACCACGAGGATGACGAAGGTGACGAGGAAGGCGATCGTCGCGATCTTCTCACGCTTCGTGATGACGATGGAATCGAAGTCACGGATGTCGCTTGACAGCTCGTAGCTCTCCTTGCCCTCCGTACGCTTCTGGGTGCGCTTGGCGGCAAACCAGCTGCCGATCAGCCACACGGCGGAGAACGGCAGGACGGCGCCCAGCATCAGCTGGCCGTAGCTTAAGCCCGTGACCTCCTCGGTGATCAGCGTGACGCCGGTCAGCGGTCCGACCATCAGGCCGATTTCGCCCGAAACCTTGAACAGAGTGGCGACGACGCTGGGCGTCACTCCGAGGGATGCCATGATCGGGATGATGATCGGCGCGATGACGGCATTGCCGCCGCCGAGCGTGCCCAAGAGGCCGCAGATGATGATCGAGCAGATGATCAGCGCGATCTTCGCCTTGGTCTGCGTGTTGACGCCGATGCGCTTGACGATCCAGTAGACCATCGTGCGGCTGACACCGGCTTCCGTCATCAGCACGCCGAGTCCGGAGCCCGCCATGATGATCATACCGATCAGCGCGGTGCTGGAGCCGAGGCTGGACGCAAGTCCTGCGGAAACGGCCTTCAGATTCTGACCCGTCATTAAAACGGCGATAACGATACCGACGATGATGCCGGAGATGTTGCTCTTTCCGCGGAATACCAGAACAATGTAGACGATCAGCGGGATTAATGCCAGAAGTGACGCTTCATGAATGATCGACCAGCTGCCGAGTTCCATGATCAAATCCTCCAAAATAACTCAAATTCATCTGCCGGCGATGAGCCGTGCGGGGTGGAATGCGAGGGGGGCGGAGATTGTCCTCCTGCGGCGCCTTGTCAGCATTTGCCGTGGCGCAGAACCGATCCGGGCTTTTCTCCCGTCAGAGCGCCATGCTCCAGAACCGTGCGCCCCGAAACGATCACGTACTCGATTCCGTGCGGACGCTGTACGGAGTTGATGTAGTCGCCGGCCTGTCCGACGGTCTCGGGGTTGAAGATCGTGATGTCCGCGATCTTCCCCTTCTCCAGCGTGCCGCGCTCCGTCATGCCCATGAAGCCCGCGGGAAGAGCGGTCATCTTATGGATCATGTCCTCAAGCGGCATGAGCTTCTTGTCGCGGGCAAGCTCCAGCGCATGGGGGAAGGTTGCGAAGTTGCGCGGATGCGGCGTGTCCGTCGTGATGCTGCGGTCGAAGGTGTAGTTGTAGCCGTCGCTCGCCACGGCGATGTCCGTGCGGGAGAGAATCCGCTCCATGTCCTCCTCGCTCTGCGAGAAGTAGTTGCAGTGCACGTTTCCGCGGCACTTTCGCAGGATGTGGAGCACTGCGGCAATCGGATCGAGTCCGAGCTCGGACGCAACCTCGCTCAGCATCTGTCCCTCCCAGGACTTATCGCCGCCGGGTGCGGAGGAGATCATCACGCGTGCGGCGCCTCCGCGGCTTTCCATCTCGCGGGCGATGTCGTCAAGGAGCCTCTGCTCGGGTGCCTCGATGCGTTCGAGCATCGCGTGAATGCCGCCTGCATGTGCCCACTTCGGGACAAGCGCCGTCATGCCTGTCGAGGACGCAAAGAACGGATACTGGTCGCAGGTGACATGCACCCCGGCACGCCGCGCTTCGTCGATGAGGTCGAGGAGCTCCCCTCCCTTGCCCCACAGGGACTTCGTCATGATCTTCAGATGCGAGATCTCCAGATGCACGCCCGTGCGCTCCGCAACGCCCAGCATCTCGCGGACGGCTTCGAAGACGCGCGGTCCTTCGTTGCGCACATGGACGGTCAGGAGCGCATTGTGCCGGCGCACGACTCCGGCCAGCGCATCCAGCTCTCCCGTCTCCGCGAAGGCACTCGGCGGGTAGATGAGCCCCAGGCTCATGCCGAAGGCACCCATGGAAAGCTCGGCGTCCAGAAGCTCCTCCATTGCGGCAAGCTCTTCGGCAGTCGGCTGGCGGTTGTCGAAGCCCATGACGCTGCCGCGCAGCGCGCTGTGTCCGATCAGCATGCCGTAATTCGCCGCCGTGCGATGCGCCGCAGCCTGCGCGATGTACTCATCGAGCGTATTGGCCGAAAAATCAGGCATCGGGGGATACTGGAGATTGCTTAAGTAGTATTCCGTGATGCTCGCACGGGTCCCGGGCGTGCTCGGCAGCGGAGAAATGCCGCAGTTGCCGCAAAGCTCAAAGGTCACGCCCTGAGCGGTCTTGCTCTCGGGCTCGAAGGGAGCGAGCGGAGCGAGATCCGAGTGGGAGTGAATGTCGATGAATCCCGGAGACACAACCATGCCCCGGGCGTCGATCTCCGAGGACGCGATACCGGGCTCGGCCTTCTGCACAATCTCTGAAATACGTCCGTCCCTGATGCACAGATCCGCCATGGAGGCAGGTCTGCGCGTTCCGTCCGCAACAAGGCCGTTCCGTATGACCAAATCGAACACAGGTATTTTTTCTCCTTTGCCGTAATATAAGGCTTTCGCGCCCGCGGTGAAAAACGCATATCCCGTGCTGGAGCCGCGTTCGTGCATTTTTATGCGCTTTGTTCGATATTTAGTACCATGAGCGTGAAAAAATAATGCATTATGCTCCTGCAGACACGCATGAAGCACCTGGTTTCGTCCCATCCGTACCGATTTCCGGCACTTTTGATGACATTGGCACCTCATGCAGCGGATGCAAGCGGATGAACGTCTTTCCTGCAACCGACGTGCGGGGCAAAGCCCATCCTCCATGCGTCCGTCCTCGCATATGCAAGAGCCGTATGCAATGATTAAAGATATTATAACAAGCTCTGTCCCATTTTGTCAAGCGACGTTATGCACCATATACCGGGATTCTCGCCGTGTATTCCTGTGAAATTGAATAATAATGCATTTGCCGTCATGTAGTTTCTGCCTTGGGGCGGCTGCTCCGCGCCGTGGACGCCGCTGTCCCCGCCTGCCGGGAGCTCTCATGCGGCTGCGGGTTTTGCATGAAGCTCGAATGCAAAATTTCAAAAGCGTTCCGTCGTATCTGCCCGAATGCTGCGTGCTGAGCCCCGGTGGAATCGTATGATATGCATATTTCGATCCTGCCTTTCCCCCCTTCAGCTTCCCCCCTGCCTCTTTTTATCCTCTCTTTCCACTTGAAGAGCCCATGGTTTTCTGATACAATAACCACAAGACATGCTCAAGGCGCGCCCTATCCCACGTGAATTACGTCATTTACGCATTCGGAAGGAAGGTCACTTCATGAAACAGCATACGTTCACCCGCAGGTCCTTCACCCTTGTGCTCATGCTCCTCTGTGCGCTCATGCTCGCCTCCGCAGCCTTCGCCGTGGACGTTGTCTATGCCGTGGACGAGCGCGGCGTGGAGTATACCACCATCGGCGGCGCGTGGAACGCCGCTCAGGACGGGCACACCATCTATATGATGAGCGACTGGATCTCGGAGGACAGGCTTCTCCTGGGGTCGGGCAAGACGGCCGTCATCTATATGAACGGGCACATGATCAAGAGCAAGTCCACGGAGAACTATCCGGACATCTACGTCCCCCTGAACTCCGAGGTCATCTATATGGAAAGCGGCTCCACGCTCAAGCTCCTGGGCTATGACAGGTACGGCATCCCCTCCTCCCATGACTTCCAGGTGACCAGCTGGATCCCCGTCGACCGCCAGGATCTGCCCAACAATCAGCGTGTCAGGGAGACCGTCACCGTACAGAGCGGAGGTCTTGTCACGGGAGGCAAGAGCGACACCGGCGCCTCTGCCATCCATATGAAGTCCGATACCCATCTGGTGCTCGATAACGTCGCGGTCGCCGGCAACCGTGCTCCTGCGGGAGGGCATGGCGGCGGCGCGATCATGTTCGACAACAACAACTCCAGCATCCTCATGCAGAACGGCGCAAGAATCTGCTACAACAGCTCCGGCTACGGCGGCGGCATCTTCATGGATCAGGGCAGCAATACCCTCACCATGATCGGCAGCAGCATTGATCACAACTATGCCGGATACGACGGCGGCGGCATCTACTGCAACGACGTCGATGAGAAGATCTATATGACCGAAGGCTCGTACATCAGCGACAACCGGGCCGTGGTGGACGGCGGCGGCATCTACTTCCAGTACTCCCGCTTCACGCTTGCGTCCGAGGACAGGACGGCCAGAATCGAGCGCAATCTGGTCGAGCAGTCCAACGGCGGCGGCGTGGCGCTTCAGCATCACCGTCTGGGCTCGAACAGCGGTCTGATTTCGGGCATCACCTTCACGGGGAATTCCGCATATGAGCTCGGCGGCGCTCTGTACATCGACCAGGAAAACATCACCGTCTCGGACTGCAGCATCACGCAAAACAGCTCCTCCAAGGGTGGCGGAATCTGCGTCAACAATGACAACACCCTCATCCGCAGCTGCACCATCACGGACAATACGGCGCGGAGCTCCGGCGGCGGCGTCCACTGTGCATCCGATGTCGACGTCCGCGTGGACGGAGCGGTGTTCATCCAGGACAATACCCGCGAAGGCGACGGCTCAAGGGACGATCTGTACCTGGATTCGACTTCCTTCATCTTCAGCATCACCGAGGCATATCTCACGGGGACTCCGACGGACGATTCCCGCATCGGCATCCGCACGGACGGCGATGACGACCCCCGCGACATCACGAAGAATTACTCCGGCTACCTGCCCACCCTGTTTTCCGACATGGACGGCTGGTACATCGATATCAACGGCACGTCCGGCTATGAGCTGAAAAAGGGCTACAGGTACCTTCTGACCGTGAACAATGCCGTAGCCGGGCTGTATTCGGCGGGCGACACCGTCATGATCGACGGTCGTCCCCTGTCGGACGATTCTGCTTTCCTGAAATGGAATCCCGCGGAGGACGTGACCTATGCGTCGTCCTCCTCCCCCGTGACGACCATCGTCATGCCCGCGCATGATACGGCGCTTACGACAAGCACCTGCGCCAGGCTCACGCAGGTCACGCTGGAGGTCGACGCTCCCACAGCCGGGACGCTCCTTCCCACAAGCGCCCTCCTCCGCTGGCCGGGGCAGGAGGTTCCCGTGGTCGTGCAGGATCTCTACTGGCTGGAGCAGACGGAGGACGGCAGCCGCACGGTCATGGGCAAGGCGAAATACGGGGCAAGCTACTGTGTGGTCTTCTCCCTCGAAGAAAACCGGCAGCTCGCGCGCGTTTTCTCCGAAAACGGGCTGACCGTGACCGTCAAATACGGCACCGAAAGCACGCCTGCGGCCGAAGCCTCGGTTGATTCAAACGGAACGCTGCACGCGACGGGCACGCCCGTGACGACCGCCCTGGCCCGGGTGCTGGATGTCCAGACGTTTGACCTGACCATCCAAAAAGACTCCACTGTTGCCGATCTTCGCAAACTCCTGCCCGAAACCGCAGCCCTCAGCACCGAGGACGGCGTGAAGACCGCCTCTCTGAATTATGATGCTGTCACTCTTTCTGACGTAAATCTCAACGAGGAAGGCAGCTGCACCCTGTACCCCGAAATTCAGTACGACGGCCTGAACCTTGACCCGAATCAGCACACCAAGGCCACGGTCACAGTGTATGTCAACTCTCTTGGTACGCTTACGTCTCCCGAAGCAAGCATCCCCTCCGGCACCTATACGGAGGCTGATACGAGTATTGTCACGAAAAATAATGACGGCAGCCTCAGCATGGCGGTCTCCCTTGCCTGCTCCGATGCCAACAATCCGTCGATCTCCTGCTATCTCATCACATCCTACGATGCCGCAGCCGAAGAGGAGAGCTCGCAGATAAAGTGGACTGCCTATACAGGCACTCTGACGCTGACCGCAAAGCCCGGATACCGCGTGACGTTTGTGCTGTTTGCAAAATCCGGCTCCGTCCCGGGCTACTCCGATTCCAACCCCGTCACCTATACCTATGTGCTCGATAACCCCTTCACCGTGACCGTGCACGGCATCGATACCGGCGCGAAAGCAGGAGGCGAATCGGGAGATCTGTTCACGCCGGTGGTCAGCAGCTATCACTATGGCGCAAACGCCGTCATCAAGGCACCCTCCGCAGACGGCGAGATTTTCGAGAGGTGGACGGGGCTTGACTCCATCGAAGCCGGAACCCTCGCGGGCGATGATACGGATCCGATGCTGCGCGTCAGTCCTCTGCGCCAGAGCATCGACATCACGGCTGTGTACAATCCCGTCATCGGAGGGGTCAGCCTGACGATGGACGCGCCCGTTACCGGGGAAGTGCTGCCGACTGCGGTCGCCGCGGCCTCCGCATCCTCCGATGCCTATCCCGAATCCTACCGCATCGAAGGCCTTCTGGGCACCGTTACATGGAATCCCGGGGATACGACAGCCGCCGCAGGAACCGTCTATATGGCCAGAATCCCCATTGATACCTCCGGGTACTCCGCAAGCGGGCAGCGGGTTCACCTTTCCGACGAGCCCGTGATCACCGTGCAGGACTCCGAAGGCCGCTCCGTCGAGGTTGCGGCTGTCGTGCAGACCGATTCGGACGGCACTCTCGCGCTCTATATTACCTTCCCCGCGACCGAAATGCCCGTCACGCCCGATACGCCTGTCACACCCGATACGCCTGTCACACCCGATACGCCCGACGAT
>CAVGLF010000041.1:0-7440 GCA_963630045.1 Butyricicoccaceae bacterium
GAACCTATACGGTGCCGCTTGACGCGGAGCGCGCGGACTATACCGGTGCGCTTGATTCCGGCACCGTCAAAAACGGCGGCACGGTCACGATTCCGCTGAAGCTGACAGACACAAAGCTTTGCCAGCCGGATGGCGGGGAGCTGAAGCTCACCGTCACGCTGAACGTGGTCGAGAAAACGGTCACCGCGGCACCCGAGGCAGCAGAATCGACTGACACAGACGGCAATGTGACCGTGTCTCTTACCTGTGCTACAGAGGGCGCCACGATTTACTACAGCGTCGACGGCAGCGCTGAAGCCGTGTACACCGACCCCATCCAGCTCGCCGGGGAAGCCGGCGTCAGAAAGGACGCAGTCATCACCGCCCGGGCTCTGGGGCCGGGAGGCACGTACAGCGCGTCCGACACGGCGACCTTCACCTTCACCGTCGACTCCCCCTACACCGTAAGGATTGAGACATACAATGCCTGGACGAATAGCCGCGACCTGCCGGAATCCTATTCCTATTCCTACTATAGGGGAGATACCGTAAAGCTCGGCGCGCCGAGAATCGAAAACTATACGTTCCATTCCTGGATGGACACCCCCGCGGGCGCGGTTTCGGGCACGGACGGCTCGCTCACGATTTCAAATCTGTCGGACGATGTCACGGTAACCGCCGCCTACTGCCCCATCCTCACGGAGATTTCCATCGAGCTCACGCCGCCCTGTGCGGGAGTGGCTCTCGCGACCGGGATTGACAATGCTCAGGCAACAGTCCCCGCCCTTAAAAACACTCAATCCGTCTCTATTAAGGATTCCATCGTCGAACTTGTATGGGACAGGGTCGCGAGTGTTGCCGACTATGAAACGGTCTACACCGCCATGCTGCCGATGCGCGAAACCCAGGGAAACCAGGCGTTTTCCATTTCAAGCCAGCTGAAGATCACCGTAAACGACGGTACGGATCCGAACATCCGGACGAGCCTTCAGAAGCTGGGCAGCGGCAAATACGTCCTGTACATCACCTTCCCCGCGACAGGCTCCCGTCCCCTGCAGGATCCCGTCTGGACGCCGCCCAAGCCCATAGCGGATCTCGTCTGCACCGGCTCCGAGCAGGCGCTCGTCACCCCCGGCTCCGCGGAGGGCGGCAGCATGGTCTACAGCCTGAGTGAAACCGGTCCGTACGACTACACCATCCCGACGGGCAAGGATCCGGGAATGTACATGGTCTGGTACAGGGTGATCGGAAACAACGGCTATAAGGACACGGATCCCTATGGCATCGCGGTTTACATCGCTCAGAAGCCCGTCCTGCAGGATCCCGTCGTGACGCCTCCCACAGCAAAGACCGGCCTTGTATACACCGGCTTCGAGCAGGAGCTCATTACGGCAGGCTCCGCGGAGGGCGGCACCATGCTCTATAACCTGAGCAAGAACGGCACCTACAGCCCCTCCATCCCGAAGGCCAGCAACGCGGACACCTATACCGTGTGGTACATAGTGCAGGGCGACACCGGCTACAACAGCACGGAACCGCAAAGCATCGAGGTGACCATCGCCCCGAAGCCCGTTGAGCCCGAACCGACACCCGATACCAAACCCGATACCGGCACGGACACCAAGCCCGATACCGGCACGGACACCAAACCCGATACCGATCAAGGTTCCTCTGCCGACTCCTCCTCCCCCACCGATTCCTCCTCCGCATCCACCGTACCCGCTCCCGTGCCGCAGGATACGGGATACTCCGCCTGCAGGCGGGACAACAGCTGCCCGGTTTCGAAGTTTACCGATGCAAGCCCCGCCGCATGGTACCACGACGGCATGCATTACTGCCTCGATGAGGGCGTCATCATGGGTGTGAGCCTCACACGGCTCGATCCCGACGGCGCCGTGACGCGTGCGCAGCTTGTGACGATCCTCTGGCGCATGATGGGCGAGCCCGTCGTCAACTACGCCATGACGTTTTCGGATGTACCCGCCGATGTCTGGTACACCGAGGCCGTGCGCTGGGCCGCCTCCGAGCGGATCGTGACGGGCTTCTCCGATGAGGAATTTGCCCCGGATCGTCCCGTGACCCGCGAGCAGCTTGCCGCCATCCTGTGGCGCTTTGAGCAGTCCCTCGGCGCGGATGTCTCGGTCGGCGAGGATACGAATATTCTCGACTACACCGATGCTCCCGGAATTTCGGACTACGCGGTACCCGCCATGCAGTGGGCCGTCGGTGCGGGCATCATCACCGGCACGGGCGACATGACACTCTCCCCCGCCGACACCGCAACCCGCGCCCAGCTTGCAACGATCATCCTGAGACTTTTCTGCGAAAAGGACTGAGCCTCCCCCGGGGGGGGTATTGCACATGCAAAGCCCCCCTTTTTTTCAGATAACGCGTTGGGGGCAGCCCCGCGCAATAGGGTCACAAAGGTGACGATAAAGCAGGAAAAACATCCGGTCTTCGAAAAAAAGGCCGGATGTTTTTTTCCTCTCTCCCTGGATTTTTCCTGCGGGGGGGGAGGGAGGCACACTGACGTACGCTGACAGGTGCATCTGCTTGCCCATGGCTTGATGGTATCACCGTTTTGGGCGCGTTTTGCATGATGCGCGGGACTTATGCATATTCTATAGATTGCGGCGAAATATCGCTTGCAATTTAAGAAATAATGTGCTATAGTAGGGGCAGAAAGCGTTGCACTTGAATATACAGCAAAGGAGACGAACCCATGAAGGTACTGAATGTTGCCATTCTCGGGCAGGGACGTTCCGGACGGAATATCCACGGGGCGCACATCAAGACCGATGACCGCTTCCGTGTGGTAGCCGTCGTGGATCCGCTGCCTGAACGCCGTGCCCGCGCGCTGGAGGAATACCCCGGCTGCGAGGTGTTCGAAAGCTATACGGAGCTTTTCGGACGCCGGGACATCGATTTCGTCATCAATGCCACGCCGTCGCAGCTTCATCAGCCCATCGCCGTGGATCTCATGCGTCACGGACTGAATGTTCTGCAGGAGAAGCCCATTGCGGCGAATATGGCGCAGGTGAAGGAGCTGCAGGAGACGATTGCCGAAACCGGCTGCATGTACGCCATCTTCCTGCAGTCCCGCTACCGCAGGCAGTTTGTCAAAATCCGCGAAATCTGCGACTCCGGCGTGCTGGGACGGCTCGTCGAGGTCAAGATCACAAGCTCCGGCTTCGGCCGCCGCTGGGACTGGCAGACGCTGCGTGAGAACGTTGCGGGCTCGCTCTACAACACCGGCCCCCATCCCGTGGGACATGCGCTGGAGTTTCTGAATGCCTACGACGTAACGCCCGAGGTATATTGCAAGATGGATCGCGTCAACACCTACGGAGACGCGGAGGACTTCGTAAAGCTCCTGATCTCCGCGCCCGGACGTCCGCTCATCGATGTGGAGATCTCCTCCTGCGATGCCTATCCGCTCTATACCTTCCAGGTACAGGGCTCCTGCGGTACGCTCACGGCGGACGCCAAGAAGGTGCGCTGGAAGTACTTCAAGCCCGAGGAGGCGCCGGAGCAGCATCTGATCCGCACGCCGCTGATGGATAAGGACGGACTGCCGATCTACTGCTCGGAAAAGCTGCAGTGGTATGAAAACGAGTGGGACGAGGCCAATGTCGTCGACAATGTCTTCTCCAACGATACGCGCTGCCTGTACGATGATGTCTACAATCATCTCACGGACGGCAAGCCGCTGCCCGTGACCTTCAAGCAGGTCGCCCAGCAGATCTACGTCATCGAGGAGGCGCACCGCCAGGCGGGCATCTGACGCTTCCCGCGAAGCGCCCGGTGAGAAGAGGCTTGCAAGCAGGGGATACCCTTCCCGGAGCGCGGGAAATGACCGGGTACAAAAAATCAAGGAGAGCCTGACCGAAATGTACAAAGTCAGGCTCTCCTTTTTTTCGGGTTTTTGCGAATGAAAGGCGGGGTTACAGCAGGACGATATCCGAGGTTTCAATCACGTGGAAGGCTGCGAAATAGGCGTTTTCATAGGGAATCCATTCGTTCAGGAAGCGGCGCAGGAGGCGATCCCCGTTGCGCTCCCGGATGCGCTCGCTTTGCGTGACGGGGTCGATTCCGAGGAAGATGCGCAGGTCATACGGATCTCCGAAGCTCGGGTGGCGGCTGTAGGCGCCTTCGACGATGCGCAGACGCTGCGGCGTCACGTGAACCCTGCGTCCCAGCTCCATGCGGCTGCAGTCGAAGACGCGGTAGTCGAAGGGGATATTCCGCTCCAGAGGGAGCCAGATTTCGCGGGAGAAGCGCTCGTAGTCCACATTGCCGCCGGGCTCGGCAAAGCGCTCGGGCGTGCGCTGCTCGGGGCGCAGGAAGAAGTCATCCATGTGGAAGAGGTTCGCTCCGTAGGCTGCGGCCAGCGCCGCCGCAAGCGTACTCTTGCCCGAGGCACTGCCGCCCTCGATGGCGACGTTTACGTTGTCGCGGGACTCCAGCAGCCGGTCGATGGTGCGCAGCAGAGGCAGCAGCCTCAGGGTATCCTCCGAGACGACGCGGTAGGCGGGATGATAGGCATCGCGGTAGGCAGAGCTGTGATGCTGGATGGGACAGCCCGCCGCGCGGTAGGCCAGCAGCCACGCGTCCTCGCGGGGCAGGACTCCCTCGCGCATCAGAGCCTCGATGTCCCGCAGCCGCTCCTGCATGAGCTCGGGGGAGCCGTGCGGTACGGAGGCCGAAAGGAAGAAGAGGGAGGCCAGCGCGGACAGCGAGAAATCCCTTTCCGCACCCAGATGAAGGCGCAGAAAGCCCCCTCCGATGGGCTCGCGCAGGAGCTCGGACGGACGGCAGTCCCGGGCCTCCTGCTCCAGAAAGCGGCGTGCCCGGACGCGGTCGGAGATCATGTGCCCGGGGCCTGAGACGCTCTGACAGGCGAGCTTGGCAAAGTCCTGCAGACGGGACGCGGGATATCGGGCGGCATGAGCCGAAAGCAGTTGACGAAATTCCTCCATGAAAGCGTTATACGCCTCCTTACTCGATAAGCTTCGCCCGCTTCAGCGCGTAGAGAATGGCCGGGATGACGGCGAGCTGAAGGATGATGCCGGGGATGGCGTTCACAAACGCGCCGGCGGCGAAGAGCTGCCAGCTGAAGGCGCTTGAGAACAGGGGATAGATGACGGCGGCGGCGAGTCCCCACACGATGCGTCCTCCGAGCATGGCAAGGATGAGGGACGGATACGCATGCATCGGACGCTGGGGCAGGATGCGGTAGAAAATTCCTGCAAGCGCTCCGTACGCGCCGAGCTCAAAGGTCATGCAGAGTGCCGTGAGCAGCGGGGGCATGCCCAGAAGCAGATGGCGGGACAGAGGCGCGAGAATGCCTACGGCGAGTCCCCACGGCCATCCGCAGATGAAGCCGCACAGGAGCACCGGAATGTGCATGGGGCAGAGCATCGATCCGATCTTCGGAATCTGACCGGTCAGAAACGGCAGCAGATAGGCACAGGCGAGAAAAAATGCGGAGAGAACGAGCTTTTTGATGCGGGTCATGTTTTTAAAATTCCTTTCCATAAAAAAGAATGCCACGAAAGGCACTGTCACAGCAGGATACCTTCGTGGTATCGATTCTACAAAAAAGGACGCCTATGGGGGAAAAAGCCCGCTTCATACGAGCCCGTATATATATCCCCCGGAGTACATGTACACAGGTAGAGTATACCATACCGCCGCGCGTTCTGTCAAGCAAAATAACTGCGGGAAAGGGACGCTGGAGAGGGGGGACAAAGGGGAAAAATAAGGGAAGGCCTTCTTTCCCATCCGTGCAGGGGCACGGAAAATAAACGGGGGGAGAGAGAGAGGCCTTCCTTATACATCATATCCCGGGGTTACAGGACTTCTGCGGCGGAGTCGGGATCGAGGTAGAGGCATGCGTCCGGATGCGTGCGCAGGATGGTCGCCGGGCACTTCTCGCTGATGTCCCAGGTGAGGGTGCGTCCGACGGCCTCGGCCTTGGTCGGAGCCGGAACCATGCAGAACACGGCCGCGGCGGACATGAGTCCGGGGCAGGTCACGCTGAGCGCGTGCGTCGGGACGAGGTCGATGCAGTCAAAGCAGCCGTCGTTGACCTGCTGCCGGCGGCAGCGCTGGTCGAGCTGCACGACCTTGACCAGCACCTCATCGCGGAAATTCGCGACCGGGGGATCGTTGAAGGCGATGTGCCCGTTTTCGCCGATGCCCATGAAGCAGACATCCAGAGGATGTGCCTTCAGAAGCGCGCCGTAGCGGGCGGCCTCGGCTGCGGGATCGGCTGCGTTGCCGTTCAGGTAGCTCACGCTCCTGAAGCCGACCTTTCCGAAGATGCGGTCGCGCAGGAAATTGCCGAAGCCCTGGGGTGCCGCCGGATCCAGGCCGATGTACTCGTCCATGTGGAACGCATTGATGCGGCTCCAGTCGATGCCGGGATCGGCGATCAGAGACGCGAGAAACTCGTTCTGGGAGGGAGCCGCCGCGAACATGCAGTTGATCTCGTCCTTCTGCGCGAGAAGGGATTTGAGCTTTTTTGCGGCATCGGCTGCCGCCGCAGCGCCCATCGCGGCGCGGGACTCGTAAATCCGAACGGACAGGGAATCCTTCTTCATGGATTTCAGCATATCGGGGAATGCCTCCTTATTCATATAGAAAATCGGGGGAAATCAGGTCATTCGCACGTTATCTTGAAGAACGAGAGGGATTTCAGCGCTCCAGAAGCTCCAGCGCGTTGCCGCGGGATACGCGCTCGTAGGTCTCATAGGAGATCTTGCCCTTCTGCATGGCCTCGTCCAGGAAGCCCGAAAGCTGCAGCATGGAGGAGCCCATGTCATCGGGCGAGCAGATGTCCGTACCGAAGTAGAGACGGTCGGAGAACTCCTCAAGGAAGCCGTAGGCGAATTCCGGATCGCGCATCAGTGCATTGCAGCCGGAGCCGGCGGAGAGATCGCCGCAGAGGTTGGGATAGCGGCGCATGAGCTCGACCACGCGTCCCGGCGTGACGGGTCCTGTGGGATAGTCATTGCGCAGGGCGGGGTCGCACTGACCGATCTCCGCCCAGAACTTCTGGGAATGTCCGAGGAACTTCAGACGCGGGAACATGCCCAGCACCTTTTCAAGGCGCGGAAGTCCGGGCTCGTCCACGATGCCGTAGTCGCCGCCCAGATTGCCGATGTGGAACAGCACGGGCATGTCGCAGGCCTCGCAGTGACGGAAGAGATTCAGCATGTAGGGATCGTCGAAATAGCGGTTTTCCTCGATTTCGCCGACGCCCTTCGCGCCCAGAGCCTTGTACTGACGGATGTAGTAGGACAGATCGGTGTCCGGCGTGTTCCCGCCCAGAACGGGGGATACGCCGCAGAACCACCAGCCCAGCGTCTCGGGGTAGTCGCGTACGAGATCCGCAGCCTCGCGTCCCGAGGTGATGTCGCAGCCGCCGTAGGGATAGGGTCCTTCGGGCAGCAGCAC
>CAVGLF010000041.1:7450-14364 GCA_963630045.1 Butyricicoccaceae bacterium
CAGCACGCCCTTTTCGATGCCGACGGAGTCATAGATGCGGCGAAGCTCCGGCGGCGTGGGGTTGCGGCCTCCGTCGGGGGCGAGAATGAAGGGACGCGGAATCGCGTGTACGTGTATGTCGATCTTCGGAACAATTTTCATGGTACTTTAAAGTCACTCCTTACAACAAAATCACACGGTATAGTATACGCGGCGCGGGCGCGGATGTCAAGCCCCCCGAAAAAACGGCCTCAAGGGCGCGGGAAGGGGAGCCCTCAGAACACCTCAAAGGAGAACAGATGGACATCCGGGCTGTTCCAGGTATCCTCCGGAATCAGACGGACGGCAAGGTAGGTTCCCGGGCAGGAAATGCGGGTCAGCCGCCGGTGATTGTCACGGACACAGGCGAGAAGCTCCGTTGATCCGTCCCCGCGGACGCCCTCCAGACGGAAGGCACGGACAAGGCTTCCGGGTACATGGAAATCCGCGAGATTGGCGGGCTTGTTGCACATCATGTTATGCGTGAAGCGCCGTCCCAGGATGACGGGCTGATCCGAACGGGTAAGATCGCTGTCCCAGATGATGCGCACGCCCTGCACGGCGCGGGGAGAGGAGAAGCGGTACTCCAGACAGCCGCCCTTTTCCACGCGGCAGCCGTGATCCTCCGCTCCGACGGGACGGTCGACGCCGTCACGCAGGAGATCCGCGCCGGGGCACCCCGAAAGTCGTGCATTCCGGGAAAGCTCCGGAATGTCCCGGACGAGGGAGGGCAGCCAGCAGTCGTCATCCATGAGCGTTTTCTGCAGGAGAGGAAGCTGTTCCTCATAGACCCCGCGGGGGTCAAGGCCGCAGCGCACCGCGATGGCCGCCGCCGTACCCACGGCCTGCCCCAGCATCGCGCAGGTGCCCATTACGCGGGTGGAGGACAGCGCCCAGTGCGTAACCGAGATATTGCGTCCGGCAAAGAAGAGATTCCGGATATTGCGCGAGTACAGGCAGCGGTAGGGGATGCCGTAGGGCGAGGGAGCGGGGTAGTTGACATTGGGACGGGCAGTGCCGCGGAAGCCTGCGGGGTCGTGATCGTCCATCGGCCATCCTCCGTAGGCGGCGATGTCGGGAAAGCGCCCTCCGGCCTGCACGTCATTCTGAGTCAGGATGACATCGCCGACATAGCGGCGGCTTTCGCGCTTGCCCGGCAGAATTCCCACCCAGTCAAGCCGCCAGTTCCGGTTTTTCTCCCGCTGGGAGGGGTCGTTTTTGACGAAGTCCCACAGACCGTAGGCTGCGGCCAGAAGCTCCGTGCGCCGCGTTTCCGTATCGGCGATGGAATCCCCGTCGCCGCCGAGCTCCAGATACCAGTAATTCTCATAGACCGACGACAGGCAGGGGATGCGGTGGGGCAGATCGGAAGCCGTATAGTGCTCCGCCCAGGAGGGCGGGATGAAGTCGGAGGGACGGGATTCCTCACGCGCCTGGAGCATGCAGCTCATGCCCATGGTCTTCGTGTCCCCCGGACGGATTGCACGTCCGATGCTTTCGCCGAACTCCGCCTCCGCTTCGCGCCCGATGCGGAACTCCGCGCCCGAGATGGGTGCCAGAACGGAGTCTCCGGAGCAGTCGGCGAAGAGAGGAGCTTCGAAGGTGTGGAACTGCTGCGTTGTCATCTGCCAGCCGGTGACGCTGTGTATGCGCTCTCCGTCCGTTTCGCAGCTGTTCACGGAGCAGTTCAGAAAAAGCTCCAGATTCTTTTCGCGAAGCGCCAGATCCAGCAGTACGCTGTCCCAGACGGAGTAGTTCTTGTCCGGGTTCCGGTAGTAGTTTTCGAGCATCAGCTCTTCCAGAAGGCCGGTTTCCAGCATGTTTGCCCCTTGAGCTCCGCAGACCCACATGCGGATTTCGCTGGAGGCATTGCCGCCCAGCATGGGACGCTCCTGCACCAGAGCCGTATGCGCTCCGTGACGCGCCGCGGCGACCGCCGCACAGAGTCCCGCAAGACCGCCGCCCACGACACAGAAATCGAAGCGGTGACGGATATGCGAAAATTCGCCTTTCATGGCATGCCCTCCCCTAAAAAAATCAGATCCCCGGCAGCTTTCGCGGAGTGTGCCTCCCGCCTCACGGGGGGGGACTATGTCCGCCGGATGGTGCAGGAGCGTAAGGCGCCGTCCTCCCAGGAAAGATCGACGGTCGCGCCTCCGCGCAGACGAAGCCCCCGGACGGAGCCGCTGCGCCACGAGGAGGGAAGCGCGGGCAGGAGAACGGGCTCCCCGGCCGTGCCCTGTACGAGCATTTCCGCGATGCCCGCCGTGACGCCGAAGTTTCCGTCAATCTGGAACGGCGGATGCGCATCCAGCAGATTCGGATACGACCCTCCGGGCGTGGGATAGGAGGCATCCAGCGCGCAGGGACGCAGCTGCATGTCGATGAGCCGCAGCGCGTGATCCCCATCGCGGAGCCTGGCCCACATGTTGACCTTCCAGCCCAGGCTCCAGCCCGTGCCCTCGTCCCCGCGCTCCTCCAGAGAGAGACGTGCGGCCTGCTCCAGAGGGGAGCCGTGGGTGATCTCGCGGCCGGGATGGAGTCCGTAGAGGTGGGACAGATGGCGGTGATGCGGCTCGGCCGTCTCAAGTGCGCCGTTCCACTCGGCCAGCGCGCCGCTTTCCGAAAGCTCCGCACCCTGCACGCGCGGCAGCGCCTCCCGCACGGCGCGAAGCGTCTCGCGCTCATCCTCGGGGAGGGTCGTGCCGGAGGCCGCCTCTTCGGCGGCAAGCGCCATGCGGAAGACGTCGCGGATGATGGCCTGGGACATCGCCGACCATTCCGCAACGCTGCAGGAGTGTCCGTTTTCAAGCAGGAAGCTGTTTTCGGGCGAGGTCGACGGGGCGAAGACGAGCTTTCCTGCACGGTTTTCGACCATCGTATCGAGGAAGAACTCCGCGCAGCCGCACAGGGAGGGCAGCAGAGTGCCGCTCAGGAAGGCGGCGTCCTGAGTATACTCCCAGTATTCGTACAGATGGCGCATGAACCAGCCGGAGGACATGGGCCAGAACGCATAGACCGCGCAGCCGGGCTGTCCGTTTCCGACGGGCGTCGAGAGCCGCCACAGATCGGTGTTGTGATGGGAGCAGAAGCCGCGCGCTCCGTAATACCGCCGCGCCGTGCGGGCACCGCTTTCGCGCAGCTCGTCGATGAGGCGCAGCAGGGGCTCATAGCACTCGGCGAGATTCGTCATGAGTGTCGGCCAGTAGTTCATTTCGGTGTTGATGTTGATGGTATAATTGGAATTCCACGGAGGCATGAGCTTCTCGTTCCAGATGCCCTGGAGATTCATCGGCTGCGAGCCCGGGCGGGAGGCGGCGATGGTGAGATAGCGTCCGTAGTGGAAGAGCAGCGCGTAGAGCGTGGGATCCGGGGCTCCAGCCGCGTGACGGCGCAGACGCTCGTCCGTCGGATGAGCCGCCGCCGCGGATTCGGGAAGCGTCAGCTCCGTGCGGTCGTAGAGAGCGCGCCAGTCATGCAGATGCTCAAAGAACAGCGTGCTTGCGCCCTTGTGCTGCGCGGCCTCCAGATCGGCTGACACGGCGTCCCGGTACTCCGCGTCCGGGGAGCGATTCCATCCGGCGAAGGAGGTGCGTACGGCAAAATAGAGCGTTGCGGAATCCGCATCCTGCACCGCAATCGAGCCGTCCGCGCGCGCCGTCAGCGTCCCGCCCTCGGGGCAGACCGCAAGCATTGCCCGAAAGCGGATGCCGCGGCATTCGGGATTGCCGTCGTAGACCTGAACGGCGCGTCCCTGATTCAGCCCGCGCTCGATGGCGGTCGATGGGCACTCGCCGTCCAGCGTGATACACTGCCGCGAGGCGTAGGTGCGGCCTCTCAGCTCCGAGACCAGCCGTGCCTCAAAGGAAATGCACCGGGGCTCCGACGCCGTAAGACGCACGACCATGACGCCCGAGGGCTCGGAGAGAAAGACCTCGCGCGTATAGAGCACGATGCCGGAGGAGAAGGTCGTCGTATGCAGCGCACGGCGCAGATCGAGTGAGCGGGTGTAGCGTCCGTACCCGCGGTCATCGGAGCCGTCATGGGTGCAGAGTCCGGGAAAATCCAGAAGCAGGTCGCCCAGAGGCAGGTACATCGCCGTGGGCGTGCTCGTCAGATCGCGCTCCAGAAGCTCCTGCGCCTCGGCGTACTGTCCGTTCTGCACAAGCCTGCGCGCCTCGCGGAACGCGGAATAGGCGCGGGGCTGCGTGTGATAGGCGGGATGTCCCGTCCAGAGCGTGTCCTCGTTGAGCGCAATCCTCTCATGCTCCGGCTGACCGAAGACCATCGCGCCGATGCGCCCGGAGCCGAGCGGAAGCGCCTCGTTCCAGCTTTCCGCGGGCTGCGTGTACCACAGTGTATGGGAAGAGTTCATCGCAGTACCTCTCCAATAACCAAAAATTTACGGGTAAAGAGCGTGATATTTGGCTATATTATCGCATACGCACCGGATATTGTCAATACCGTTTTGTAAAGAATGCTGGACAAAACAGCGCTGAAACGGTATAATGAAAAAAAGGGCTCAGGACACTTGAAAATTTTATTTTGCGAAGAGAGACAAAGGGGCTTATGAAGAAGAACGACCGGGTGACTTGCGTTATTGACGGATATTCCAGCGAGGGAGCGGGGGTTGCGCATGCGGACGGCATGGCGGTTTTCGTTCCCGGCACGATTGCGGGGGAAAGAGCCGAGCTTCATATCGTGAAGGTGCAGAAGAGCTATGCCTATGCCCGGGCGGTGCAGATTCTCGAGCCGTCACAGGAGCGATGCGAGCCCGACTGCCCGGTCTACCCCAAATGCGGCGGCTGCGTGCTGCGGCACATGAGCTACTCCGAGGAGCTTTCCTATAAGGAACGGAAGGTGCGCGACGCGCTCACGCGAATCGCGGGAGTCGATGTGCCGATGGAGCCGATTCTGCCCTCGCCGATCGTGGACGGCTACCGCAACCGGGCGCAGTTCCCCGTGGCGGGAGAGCCGGGGCAGGCCGCCGCGGGCTTCTACCGCACCAACTCGCACGACGTGATTCCGACGGAGTATTGCCGTCTGCAGACGCCCGAGGCGGCAGCGGTTACCCATGCCGTTCTGGACTGGATGAACCGCTTCCGGATTCCGGCGTACAATGAAGCCGCGGGACGGGGACTGGTGCGGCACATCTGTGTGCGCACGTCCTTTCGCGGGGGAGAAAACGGCGGCAGCGGACGGCCTACGGTGCTGACGCTTGTCGCGGCATCGCGCAGCCTTCCCCGTCTGCAGGAGCTGATTGAAACGGTGACCGTGTCGGCGCCGTCTGTGACGGGCATCGTGCTGAATGTCAATCCGGAGCGCACGAACGTGATTCTGGGGCATGAGTACCATACGCTCTGGGGAAAGGACACGCTTGCGGAGCGGCTGGGAGAGCTTGAGTTTACGCTTCGTCCCGCATCGTTTTTCCAGGTGAATCCCCGTCAGGCGGAGCGTCTGTACACGGAGGCGAAGCGGTATCTGACGCTGCCTCTTGCGGGAGAGAAGGCCTATCACCCCGAGCGTCTGCTGGATCTCTACTGTGGAACGGGCACGATCGGCCTGTTCTGCGCGGACGTCTGCGGTCATGTCACGGGCGTGGAGATTGTGGAGGATGCCATACGTGACGCCCGCGAAAACGCCCGTGCGAACGGGATTGCGAATGCGGAGTTCTTCTGCGGGGACGCGGGCGTCTACGCGGGCGAGCTTGAGCGGCGCGGGGAGCACTTTGACGCGGTGATTGTCGACCCTCCGCGCAAGGGTCTCTCTCCCGAGGCCGCCCGGACGATTCTGCAGCTCAATCCCCAGCGCATCGTCTACGTCTCCTGCGACCCCGCAACCCTGGCCCGCGACCTGACCCGCCTGGCTCCCGCCTACACCCCCCGGCAGGCGAGAGCCGTAGACATGTTCCCCAGGACGGGGCATGTTGAGACGGTAGTATTGCTGTCACGCAAGATATAGTGGTTTCACGGCTGATTACACCATACATATTGAAAAAACAGTGTCCGAAAGCCAACAACAGCCTACTGTACATACATAACAAATTTTGATATAATTAGGCAAAAGCAAAAGGAGGGAGGCGGCGCAATGAGTCCTCAAATATGGTATATACCGTCAAAGCGGTTAGAACCAGGAAGGAACGTAGGTCTTTATTGCAGAGTTAGTAGTAACGAGAAGAACCAACTATACAGCCTCTCAGCGCAGATATCAGCACTTACAAGAGCAGTCGCCAATGTTGACCAATGGAAGTTGACAGACGTATTTATCGATATCGCTTCCGCCAGGGGAGAATCACCCCGGCGTGAGTTTGAGCGCATGCTTCATGAAGCAGAGGCACATCATATATCGGTAATTCTGACTAAGAGCATCAGCCGCTTTGGAAGAGACACCGTGGATACACTGGAGGCTTTGCGAAGGCTAAAGGCAGCCGGTGTACGTGTTATTTTTGACGAAGAAGGGTTAGACACAGATGAGGCTGATGATGATCTGCTGATATCAGTGACAGAGTCATTCGCGCAGGCAGAAAACGAGTCGAGAAGCATGAACATTCGGATGGGGCTTCGGAATCGTGCACTAAACGGAAGCTCAGGAAACTACCATAAAAGACTGTATGGATATGTGAAAGATGATGAGGGGAATCTAGTGATTGAGCCTACACAGGCGCAGGTGGTTCGTGATATATACCGTTGGTACGTTGATGGGGCAAGCATCTTGGGAATTCAAAAAAAGCTTGCAGAGCAGAGTGTACCATCCCCTACCGGAAAAGAACAATGGAGTAAGAGAACCATTGATAAACTTCTTACGAATGAAAAGTATATAGGAACCGTTATATTAACAGATTCTGTAATAGAGGGACAGAAGTTTCAGGTGAAGGACAGTCATCCACCGATTATTAC
>CAVGLF010000042.1:0-14271 GCA_963630045.1 Butyricicoccaceae bacterium
GGGCTGCCGTGTTCCCGAAGAGTTTTTAGGCTCGGGGAAAACCCCGAACCCCCTTCTTTGCCCGGGGGATCCCCGAACCCCCTTTTCGCCCGGGAGGCGTTCCTCGAGCCTCCTTTTTTCGCGCGGGCGTTTTTTGCGGCATCCTGACAGGAAAAAGACCGCTTTCTTCATAAAAAGAAAGCGGTCTTTTGAGATTCGAGACTTAATACTTGAACTTCTTCTTCTTCGCGCGAGCAGCTTCGGACTTCTTGCGGCGCTTAACGCTGGGGCTCTCGTAATGTTCACGCTTGCGGAGTTCGGAAAGCACTCCGGCCTTCGCGCAGGAACGCTTAAAACGGCGAAGCGCAGAATCCAAGGATTCATTCTCTTTCAGATGGACTTCAGACATCAAATTCCCTCCCCCCGCGCAAACCGGGTGCGCACTGCTACGCGGTATCCGGTTTTTCTCATAGTCACGCCAGCGTAGCAAGAATCATTATAACCGATTCTCTTTCCCTTGTCAAGCCTTATTTTTCGCGCTTTGCAAAAATTATGCATGCCGCCCGGAGGGGACAAAAAATCCGCGTCCTCCCCGCCTTTTTATGGCGGTAAGGACGCGGAGTGCTTATTTTTATTGGCTTCTTTCGGGGCTTTACTTCGCGACGATGTTGATGATCTTTCCGCGAATGACGATGATCTTCACGACGTTTTTGCCCGCAAGCGCCGCCGCGACCTTCTCATCGGCCAGTGCAGCCTCGCGCGCGGCATCCTCGCCCGCGTCCGCAGGCAGCTTCACCACAGATTTCAGCTTTCCGTTGATCTGAACCGCCATCTCGATTTCCGCGTCCACGGTCTTCGATTCGTCATACTGCGGCCAGGAATGGATGCTCACAAAGTCCTCGCCGTAGCCCATCGAGTGCCACAGTTCCTCCGCAATGTGAGGCGCAAACGGAGACAGCAGCTCGAGGAGCGTCGCAAACTCCGCGCGGTTGCAGCCCTTTTCGCACAGCTGGTTCAAAAGCGTCATCATCGCGGCGATGGCGGTGTTGAACTTCATCTCCTCGATGTCCTGGGAAACCTTGCGGATGGTCTTGTGCATCGCGGCTTCGTTCGCCTCGGAGTAGCTCTCCCCCGGCGTGACCTTCTCGGACAGCTCCCAGATGCGCTCCAGGAAGCGGCGGCAGCCCTTGATGGACTGCGACGACCACGGAGCGGCCTTCTCGAAGTCGCCCAGGAACATCTCGTACAGACGCATGGTGTCCGCGCCGTAGGTCTCGACAATCTCGTCGGGATTCACGACGTTGCCGCGGGACTTCGACATCTTCTCGCCGTTCTCGCCCAGAATCATGCCGTGCGAGGTGCGCTTGCCGTACGGCTCCTTCGTCGGGACGACGCCGATGTCGTAGAGGAACTTGTGCCAGAAGCGCGAATAGAGCAGGTGCAGCGTTGTATGCTCCATGCCGCCGTTGTACCAGTCGATGGGGGACCAGTACTCAAGCGCTTCCTTCGAGGCCAGCGCGTCGGGATTGTGCGGATCCATGTAGCGCAGGAAGTACCACGAGGAGCCCGCCCACTGCGGCATGGTGTCCGTCTCGCGCTGCGCAGGGCCTCCGCACTGCGGGCAGGCCGTCCGCACCCAGTCGGTCATATGCGCCAGCGGGGATTCGCCGTTGTCCGTCGGCTCGTAGCTCGTCACGTTCGGCAGCTTCAGCGGCAGCTCGGACTCGGGCAGCGGAACCCAGCCGCACTTGTCGCAGTGCACCATCGGAATCGGCTCGCCCCAGTAGCGCTGACGGGAGAAGACCCAGTCACGCAGCTTGTAATTGACCTTCGCATGGCCGATGCCGCGCTCCTCCAGCCACTCGATCATCTTCTTTTTCGCGTCCTCTACGGAAAGTCCCGTGAGGAAGCCGGAGTTGACCATCACGCCGGTCTCGACGTCCGTAAACGCCGCCTTCGTGATGTCGACCTCGCCGTCCGCGCCCGCGACGACCTGAACCATCGGCAGGCCGAAGACCTTTGCAAAGTCCCAGTCACGCGTGTCATGCGCCGGAACCGCCATGATCGCGCCGGTGCCGTAGCCCATCAGGACGTAGTCGGACACGAAGATCGGAATCTCGCCGCCGGTGACGGGGTTGATGGCGCGCACGCCGTCGATGCATACGCCGCTCTTGTTCTTGTTGAGCTCCGTACGCTCCAGGTCGGACTTGTGGGACGCCTCCTCGGCGTAGGCGCGCACGGCCTCCAGGTTGCGGATCTCCCCCGCCCACTTTTCGATGACGGGATGCTCGGGCGAGATGACCATGTAGGTCGCGCCGAACAGCGTGTCGCAGCGGGTGGTGTAGACCGTCAGGATGTCGCCCTCGGTGGTATGGAACTCGACCTCGGCGCCGGTGGAGCGTCCGATCCAGTTCCTCTGCTGCACCTTCACGCGTTCGATGTAGTCCACGTCGTCCAGATCGTCGATCAGACGCTGCGCGTACTGCGTGATGCCCAGCATCCACTGGCTCTTGGTCTTATGCACGACCTCGCTGCCGCAGCGCTCGCAGACGCCTCCGGCGGCTTCCTCGTTGGCCAGAACGCACTTGCAGGAGGGGCACCAGTTGACGCTCATTTCCTTCTTGTACGCAAGTCCCTTCTTGAACATCTGCAAAAAGATCCACTGCGTCCACTTGTAGTACTCCGGGTCGGTCGTGTTGATCTCACGGCTCCAGTCGAAGGACAGTCCCAGCGCCTGCAGCTGCGCCTTGAAATGGGCGATGTTCTTCTGCGTGAACTCCGCCGGATGCACGTGGTTCTTGATGGCGTAGTTCTCCGCCGGAAGGCCGAACGCGTCCCATCCGATGGGATAGAGCACGTTGTAGCCCTGCATGCGGCGCTTGCGGGAGATGATGTCCAGCGCGGTATAGGAGCGCGGATGTCCCACATGCAGACCCTGTCCCGAGGGATACGGGAACTCGACCAGGCTGTACCACTTGGGACGGTCGGAGCTGTTGGAGGCATGGAAGATACCCGCCTCCTCCCACGCGGTCTGCCACTTCTTTTCGATTGCGGAAGGTTCGTACTTCATTTGCTTATTTCACATCCTGAACATATATGTATGGGCTTTGTTTTTTTCATGGGACAGAGCGCCGCGGGATTACCGCCAGAGACGCTCCAGCGAGTAGAATTCGCGCACGTCGGCGCGGAAGATATGCACCACAAGGAAGCCGTAGTCCACAAGCACCCACTGTGCGTTGTCGTAGCCCTCGATGTGGTGGGCGCGGATGCCGAACTGCTCCTCCATCACGCGCTCGACCTCTCCGGACAGCGTGCGGATGTGGGTGTTGGAGGTTCCGGTGCAGATGATGAAGTAGTCGGCCAGCGTCGTCTGCTCGTGGACGTCCAGCACCTCCATCTTCCGCGCGCCCTTTTCCTCAAGCTGCGCCCGTACGGCCTCCAGCATCGGACGGATTTCCTCCGGCGTCAGATTCGTCTTCTTCGTTGTATCCAAGGTGTTTCTCCTCCTTTGTGTGGGGTCGGGATATCCTTACCGCGGGGGGCTTGCCTTCATGCCCGTCACGGGATGTTAAGGGACTCGATCGGCTCGCTGTAGGGGTTGTAGCGGGCGTTCACGACCTCGAGGACGCCCTCCTCGTCCGCGCCGTAGTCCGCGCCGACGGCCTTCCCGGGCAGCGTCTCGATGGTGACCGATTCGGAGTCCAGGTTGCACAGCTTCGTCGCCAGCCAGATCATCTCGCCCGTCGTGAGGTCCGTCTCGACCTCCTTCAGAATCCCCGGGATTTTCGGCAGCAGCGCCAGCGCAGCCGGCGTCATAAGCTTCTCCGCCACGGCGGTCAGCAGCTTGTGCTGGGCGCGGATGCGTCCGAGATCCGCATCGGCATAGCCCGAGCGGAAGCGCATGTACTGCAGCGCACTCTCGCCGTCCAGAAGCTGTTCCCCGGCTTTTAAGTGGATCTCCAGATCCTGCGCGGGGTCTGAGTAGTCCATATCCGTTCCGACATCCACCGTCACGCCTCCTATGGCGTCGATGACTGTCTCGAACACGGAATAGTCGATGATGCAGTAGCGGTCGGGCACGAAGCCGACGGTATTCTCAATCTCCGTCTGCATCCGCTCAATGCCCTTGTTGTGCGCGGCGTTGATCTTATGCACCCGGCCGTCAGCCATATAGGCGCGCGTATCGCGCGGGATGCTCATGACGCTCACCCGGCCGGCCTGCGTATCGATGGCGCACAGCAGGATCGTATCGGTGCGCGTCCCGTCGGAGTCCGTCCCGGCTATGAGGATCGTATAGAAGCCGTCGCGCCGTCCGGCCTCCGTCGCGGGCTCCACGCTCTGCGTGTTGTCCTGGGAGATCGACACGGGCGCCGCCGTCGTCTGCGATGCTTTTTTCGTTTCGGGGGCACGCACGAATATCGCCGTGAAAATCACCGCCGCCAGCGTCAGCAGCGTGATTCCGAGACAGAAGGACAGAAAACGTGCGTAGCCGCCTCTTTTTCTTCGCGGCATGGAACCGTCACCCCTCCAGCCAGGGCGGCATGGTCTCCGCAGCCGATGTGGCCGCCGCAGTCTCCGCAGCCGATGCAGCCGCCGTGGTTTCCGCGTCCTCGGGCGGTGTGGTGAGGTTTACCTCGGTGATGGCGTTGACGTAGGGGTTATATTTCCCCTCGTTGATGCGCTGGAGCAGGGTGTTGACGTAGGCGACCTCGTAGTCCTGCCCCTCATAGCGCACGGAGTGCGTCGGAACCTTGCCGACGGTGATGTCGTCGGTGTCCATATCGTAGAACTGAAGCGCCAGCCAGATGATCTCGCCCGTGGTCAGGTCGGTTTTCACGCAGTCGCGGAAGACCTCCGCAAGCTCCGATACCCGCAGAATCGTCGAGGGAGAGGCGAGCTTTTTGATGACTGCCGCAAAGAACTCCTGCTGAATCTCAATGCGCTTGATGTCCGCCGCCTTGTACCCGGAGCGGAAGCGCACATACTTCAGCGCGGTCTCGCCGTCCATCTCCTGCAGGCCTTCCTTGATGTCGATTTCCAGATTGCCCGCGTGGTCGACGTATTCCATATCCATGAAGACATCGATCTCAATGCCGCCCAGCGCGTCAATCAGCCGCTCGAACGCATCGTAGTCCAGTATGCAGTATCGGTTGGGGGCGTAGCCCAGCACATCCGTGACCTCGGACACCGTCTGCTCGATGCCGCGGGCATAGGACGCGTTGATCTTCGAGATATTGCCCGCCGCCGAGGTGCTCATCAGATCGCGCGGCACGCTCATGATGCGGACATCCTTCTTCTGCGTGTCCAGCGTCAGCATCATGATGGTATCGGCGCGCTTGCCGCTGTCGTCGAGTCCCAGAAGCAGCAGCGTGTACACGCCCTCGCGGCGCGGATTGTCATTCACGCCCTTCTCGGGCGCCTCAATGCTCTCCGCCTCGCCCGACAGAGCCTCCAGCTCCTGCTCGATCTTCTCCTCCTCCGTCGGCTCCGCCGTGGTCGTGGCCTCGGTTGTGGCCTCCGTCGCAGCGGCAGTGGTCGTCGTCGTGGTCGCAGCCGTCGTCGTGGTGGTCGCAGCCGTCGTCGTGGTCGCAGCCGTCGTGGTCTCGGCCGCGGCTGTGGTTTCCGCCGGGGTGGTTGCCGCAGTCTCTCCCTCGGGCGGGCGGACGGCGACGATCACGTAGATCAGCGCCGCAAGCACCAGCACAAGGAGCGGAATCGCCACGGCAAGATAGATCTTCACGCCGCGCGGCATGGCGCTCTGCACCTTTTTCTGTGGACGCTCGTAGTCATACGCGCGGTCCTGCGGGATGCGCGGATACACGGGGCGGTTTTCCCCGCCCGGCTCACGATCCCCGCCGTATGCGGAATCGTCCATCTCCCCGAAGGCATCCGTTCCGTAGCTTTTCTTCTCCTGCGGATCCTTTTCGGATTGATTTCCTCCGTAGATTTTCATCCGTCTGTTCCTTCTTTCCATGAAAGCGCGCCGGGGTCCTCCCGCTTCAGGCGCACCAGAAGGTCGTTGCGCGCCTCCACGGTCGCCGGGTGTACCGTCCCGTCGTCCCGGATGATATGGACGATCGTCCCGTCCAGCGCACGCAAAAGCGCCGCGCGGGGATTCTGCGCCGCGATTCTGCGCAGCTCGTCGACCGTCTTGAACCTCCGCGTGGGCTCGATGTAGTCCGCCAGACACAGCGTCATGTCCAGCGGCGTCATGCCCACCCGTCCCGTCGTGTGGCAGCGAATCGCCTCCGCGACGTCCTCATCCGCTCCCAGTTCCCGCGCCCTTTCGGCACCCGTCAGCGCATGCAGCAGCGCCGGCTCCGCGCGGGTCTGTTCGTCTACCATTATACCGTACCGGTCACACAATTGCAACTGCTCCAAAGCGGAAAGTTCCCTGGTGCAGTCGTGCAGCAGCGCGGCATCGTGCGCCCGCTCCGCATCCGCGCCGAAGGCGGGGGCAAGTTTCCGCGCCGTCTCGACGCAGCCCAGCACATGGCGCAGCCTCCTGTCGGAAAGGGTACCGCGAAGCAGCTCCAGCACAGCCTCCCGATCGATCATGCGTACAGTCCCCTTTCCCTGATATACTCAAGCACCTCCAAAGGCAGCTCCTCCGGGCTTTCTCCCCTGTGCAGCGCCTCTCGCATCTGCGTGGAGCTGACCTCCAGCACGGATGCGTGCAGCAGCGTGATCCGCGCGCCGAAGCGCTGACGGAGCTTCCGCGCCGCTTCCCGGATTTTCTCGCAGTCCGCGTCCTCCCGCGCAAGCGCCGCGATGCACGCATGCGCGAAGATCGTCTCCGGCTCATGCCAGTGCTCCATCGTGAGCAGCATGTCCGAGCCGACAATGAAGATAAACTCCGTCTCCGGGTACAGCTTCGAAAGCGCCGTGAGCGTCCGCGAGGTATAGGACGGCTGCGGCAGCGTCTGCTCGATGGTGCAGACCCCGGAGCCCGGCAGCAGCTGCGCCAGTCTCCGCGTCATGGCCACGCGGTCCTCCGCATCCGGGCATCCCTGCGGCAGCTCCTTGTGCGGAGGTCTGGCATCCGGCAGAAACCACAGCCCGTCTAGGGAAAGCTCCCGCATCGCCGCGCGCGCGGCGTGGAGATGTCCCGCGTGCGGCGGGTTGAAGGTGCCGCCCAGGAGCCCTATGCGCTTCATTTGGGCAGTACGATGCGCTTCTCCGCAGCCAGCTTCGGATTGGGGCGGTAGAGCACGAAGCGGGTTCCGATGGTCTGGACGACCTCGGCGCCGGTGCCCTCCGCAAGCTCTGCCGCGGCCTCTCCCGCCGACATCAGGGAGTTTTCGAGTACGCGCAGCTTGATGAGCTCGTGCGTATCGAGCGCGGACGCAGTCTGGGCGATGACGCCCTCCGTCACGCCGGCGCGTCCGATCTGAAAGATGGTATCCAGCGTATTGGCCTTTGCGCGCAGGAAGGCGCGCTGTTTGGAATTCAGCATGTCAGGAATCCTCATTTATCGAAAAAATATCCGCATTCCGCAAGCCTTGCCCTCAATGCGGCGCAGGCGCGGGCGCGGTGGGAGATTTCGTTCTTTTCCTCCGGGGAAAGCTCAGCCATCGTGCAGCCCTTTTCCGGGATGTAGAACAGCGGATCGTAGCCGAAGCCGTGTGCGCCGTGCGGCTCATGCGCAATGCGCCCGCAGCAGCGTCCCTCCGCCGTAAAGGCGGTGTGTTCGTCCAGAATGCAGGCCATGACGCAGGTGAAATGTGCCCCGCGCCGCTCCTCCGGCACGTCCTTCAGCGCACGGAGCAGCTTTTCGTTGCACTCCCCGCTCGTGCCGCCGGGTCCTGCGTAGCGTGCCGAATAGATGCCCGGCGCGCCGTCCAGCGCGTCCACGCAGATTCCGGAGTCATCCGCGATGCAGGGAAGCCCCAGCGCGGAGAAGACCGCGCGGCATTTGATCATCGCGTTCTCCGCAAAGCTTTTGCCGTCCTCGACGATCTCCCCGGAAAAGCCCGCCTCGCGCATCGTCACAAGCGGCAGTCCCAGTATTTCCCCGAGCTCCCGCGCCTTATGCGCATTTCCCGTTGCCAGAATCAGCTTCATGTTTCCTACGTCCTGTTTCCTTACAAAATTTGCGTTATTTTGCGGCAGAGCCGTCCGGATTTACAGCCTGATGACGGCCTTCTGCGCCTCGATCATCGTATACAGCGCGGGGGTTGTGAGCCGTATGACCTCCATAAGCTCATCCTGCCCGTACGGACGCCCCTCTCCCGTGCCCTGCACCTCGACGAAGCGTCCCGAGCCCGTCATGACGAGATTGAAGTCCGCCAAAGCGTGGGAGTCCTCCTCATAGCACATGTCGATGACGGGATGCTCTCCGCCGTCCAGCCGCACCAGACCCGTGCTGAGCGCCGCAACATAGTCCGTCACGGGGTTGCAGTGCATCATATGATGCTCCGCCGCATGCCTGCAGGCCAGCGCCAGCGCCACGAAGCCGCCCGTGATGGAGGCGCAGCGCGTGCCTCCGTCGCCCTGCAGCACGTCGCAGTCGACGGTCACGGTCATCTCGCCCATCGCCGCCATGTTGACGACGCTGCGCAGCGCGCGTCCGATGAGCCGCTGGATCTCCGCGGAGCGTCCCGCCAGCCGGAGCTTCGAGATGTCGCGCGGAGTTCTCTCGCGGTTGGCGCGCGGCAGCATGGAGTACTCCGCCGTCACCCAGCCCATTCCCGTGCCCTTGCGGTGGAAGGGTACGCCCTCCGTCACGCTCGCGGTGCAGAGCACCCTTGTCAGTCCCTGCTCGATGTAGCAGGAGCCCTCTGCAAAGTCGGATACGTTCGGCGTCAGCTTGAAGGGACGCAGCTCGTCATATTGTCTGGAGTCGATTCTGGGCATTGTCTGATGCTCCTTGTTCCTTTTTCTTTTCGGCCTTTTTCCCCATTTTTCGGGGGGATAATCAATCAGAAGAGCGCCTTCACGAAATCATCGGGGTTAAAGGGCAGCAGGTCGTCGATCTGCTCGCCGACGCCGATGTACTTCACGGGGATGCCCATCGTATGGGAAATGGAGATGACAACGCCGCCCTTGGCCGTGCCGTCCAGCTTCGTCAGCACGATGCCCGTAATGCCCGCCGTCTCGGAGAAGGCCTTCGCCTGCGACAGCGCATTCTGCCCCGTCGTGCCGTCCAGCACGAGCAGCGTCTCGCGGTCGGCGCCCGGCAGCGCCTTGTCGATGACGCGGCTGATCTTCTCCAGCTCCTTCATCAGGTTCGTCTTGTTCTGCAGCCGTCCCGCGGTATCGACGATGACGACATCCGTGCCGCGCGCCTTCGCCGCCGTCAGCGCATCGAAGACGACCGCCGCCGGATCCGCGCCCTCCGTCTGGCGCACGATGTCCACGCCCGCGCGTCCCGCCCAGATCTCCAGCTGATCCGCCGCCGCCGCACGGAAGGTATCGCCCGCCGCCAGCAGGACGGATTTTCCTTCGGCCTTCAGGTTATGCGCAAGCTTGCCGATGGTCGTGGTCTTGCCCGCGCCGTTCACGCCGATGACCAGAATGACCGAGGGACTCGTCCCGAGCTTCAGCCGTCTGGTCTCCGGATCCGAGCCTCCCGTCATGTCGGCGAGAATGCGCGCCAGCGCGGCGCGTACCTCGTCGGACTCGCGCAGCCGTCCCGAGCGCACCTCGTCCCGCAGCCTGTCCACTGCCTCCACGGCGGTATCCACACCGAGGTCGGAGAGGATCAGCGCCTCCTCCAGCTCATCCAGCAGCGCATCGTCCACCGGACGGAATACGCGCACGACCGCGTCCAGCTTCTCCGCCAGCACGCTGCGCGTCTTGGCAAGTCCCGCCTTGATCTTATCAAAAAATCCCATAGCTTACAAAAATCCTCCCTTTTCCCGATTTTATCCTCTTTCTCCCACTCTTTGCATCCTGACAGGATGCAAAATAGTGGGGTGTGCCGTCTTAATTTTCGATGCCCAGCTCCCGCGCCTCGGCGCGGACGTCAAAGGCCAGAAGCTTCGAGATGCCCTGAGCCGGCATGGCGACTCCGTAGAGCATGTCCGCCTCCTCCATCGTATGACGGCGGTGGGTGATGACGATGAACTGCGTATGCTCGGTATAGCTGCGCAGGTATTTTGCAAAGCGCAGGACGTTGCAGTCGTCCAGCGCGGCGTCGATTTCGTCGAGGATGCAGAACGGCGTCGGCCGCACCCGCAGAATGGCGAAGTACAGCGCGATGGCGACAAAGGCGCGCTCGCCGCCGGACAGCAGGCTCAGTGTCTTCAGCGTCTTGCCCGGAATCTGCACGCGGATCTCGATGCCGCAGTTCAGGACATCCGCGGTGTCCTCCAGCTCCAGCTTCGCCTGCCCCCCGCCGAATACCTCGCGGAAGGTCTCGTTGAAGGCGCGGCTGATGATGTCGAACTGCTCGGTAAACCGGCGGCGCATCTCCCGGTTCAGCTCCGAGATGACGCCCGTGAGCTTGGTGCGCGAGGTCTGGGCATCCGTGCGCTGCACCGTATAGAACTCCACGCGCTCGCGGAGCTTGTCATATTCCTCGATAGCGCCCGTGTAGACGCTGCCCATGCCGCGGATTTCGCGCCTCAGCTCCTCGGCGCGTGCGCGCGCCTCCTTCGGATCGTCCTGCGGCACGGCGCATTCCTGCGCCGTCGCGCGGGTCAGCCCGTATTCGTCCCACAGCGAGGCCGTAAGGCTGTCCTGCGCCTTCTTTGCGTTCTCCACGCGGTTTTCCTGACGCACGCGCTCGCGCTCCAGCGAAAGCTGCCGGTTCTGCAGGTCCGCACGGCGGCGTTCTCCCGTCACGCGTTCCTTCTCCGTGTCGAGCTTCTCCTGCGTAATGCCGTCGAGACTCTCCCGCGCGGCATCCCGTGCAAGCACCAGCGCCCCGCGCCTGTCCTGCGCCTCACGCTCCTGCTCTGCGAGCGTGCGGTTCTCCGCCTCGTAATCGCGGGTTCCCTCGGCACGGCGGCGGGCATCCTCGCGGACACCGTCCAGATGCGCCCTGATCGCATCGGCAGAGGCCGTGCTTTCACGCAGCGCACCGCGGCGCTCCTCCAGCTCCCGCAGCGCCTCCGTGCGGCGCTCTCCCGCCTCCTCGTCCAGCCGCTGCGCCTCGGCAAGTGCGCGGGACGCGTTTTCCTCGTCCGCGGCGTTCTTCTCAAGGCTCAGCTGCGCCGAGCCTCTGGCGGATTTGCTCGCCTCCCACTCATCGGAGGCCTCCTTCATGCGGCGCAGAAGCTCCGTCCGTGCGGTATCCTCGTCCTGCGCCAGCGCTTCCCACTCCGTACGCGCCCTCTGGGCGGCAAGTACGCAGTCCGTATGCGCCTGCCGGGCACTCTCAAGCTCCGTCCCGGCCTTCTCCAGGCGGGCAAGCAGCTCCTCCGACTCCTGCACGGCCTTTTCGCGCTCCTGCTCCGTTTCCCCCATCTCGGCGGAAAGTGCCTCCCGGGCCCTCTTCAGCCGCTCGAGCTCGTTTGCACGGCTCAGCGTACCCGTCGAGCGCGCCAGGCTGCCGCCCGTCATCGCGCCTCCGGGCGAGAGCACCTGACCGTCCAGCGTCACGAGACGTAAGCGGTGACCCGACTGACGGGCCGCCGCTATGGCATGATCTATGGTATCTATGACGACCGTGCGTCCCAAAAGGTTCCTTATAACCTGCGTGTACCGTGCGTCCGAGCGCACGAGCCGCGAGGCAAGCCCCACGATGCCGGGCAGTCCGGACCACTGGCGCTCCGCAAGCTCCTCGCCGCGCACGACGGCGAGCGGCAGGAAGGTCGCGCGGCCCTCGTCGCGGGACTTCAGCATGCCGATGGCGCGGCGCGCGTCCTCCTCGGTATCGACGACGATGTTGCCCGCCGACGCTCCCAGCGCCGTCTCGACGGCGGTCACGCAGCTGTCCTCCACCGTGATGAGCGAGGAGACCGGTCCGTGGATGCCGCCGAGCGCCTCGCGGCGGTTCATGACGGCGCGCACGGCCTTGGCGTATCCCTCATATTCCCGCGCAAGCTCCGACAGAAGGCGCAGACGGTTCTCCGTGTCGCCCATCCGGATGCGCTGCTTCGTATACCGCTCGGCAATCTCCGCGGCGCGTGTCTCCGCCGATTTGCGCAGACGCTCAAGCCCCGCCCGCACGTTTTCCTTCTCCGTAAGGGCATCCCGGGCCTGCTGCTCCCGCGTGCCGGCCTCGTCAAGGCGCACCCGCGCCGCCTCACGCGCGGCATCCCGCGTACGGGATTCGGCGTGCAGCTCGTCCAGTCTGGCTCTCAGCTCCGAGGCCTGCGCCTGAGCGCGCGCCTCTGCGGCTCTGGCGTCGCTTTCCCGCGTGCGCAGAATCTCAGCCTGTGCGCGCAGCGCCTCTCGCTCCCGCTCCAGGCGCGCAGCGGTCTCCTTTGCTTCGCGGACGCGCGCCTCCGCGGCCTCCGCCGCCGTCTCGGCCTCCCGTGCCGCCGCACTCCGGCGCAGGCCTTCCTCCCGCGCCTCATCGAGCTCCCGCTCCAGTGCCTGCTCGCGCGCGGCGTCCGCCGCACGGTCGCTCTCCCGGGACTGTGCCTCCGCGCGGTTGCGCTCCAGCGCGGCGCGCACCAGCGCGAGCTGTCCGTCCGCCTCGGCGATGCCGGAAACGCACTCCTGCAGCTCTCCCCGCGCCTTCTCCTGCGCCTCCTCCAGCGCGCGCATCCTCGCCGCAAGCGTCCCGGCCTCCCGCTCCAGTGCGGAAAGCTCCTCGGCCGCCTGTGCAAGTCCCTCCTCGGCCGCCGTGCGGTCCTGCTCCGCGCGCTCAAGCTCCGCGTCCGCCGTCCGCAGGCTGTCGAGCCATACGGCGACCTCCAGCCCGCGCTGCTCCGAGCGCAGCGCGTTGTAGCGGCGCTCCTTTTCGGCCTGCTCGGAAAGCCCCGGGAGTCTCTGCTCCATCTCCTGCATGACGTCGTGGATGCGCGTGAGGTTGTCCTCGGCCTCCGCAAGCCTGCGCTCGGCTTCGTCCCTGCGGTAGCGGAACTTCGTGATGCCCGCCGCCTCGTCGAAGAGCTCGCGGCGATCCTGCGCCCGTACGGACAGGATCTCGTCGATGCGTCCCTGCCCGATGACGGAGTAGCCGTCGCGTCCGATGCCGGTATCCATGAAGAGCTCATAGATATCGCGCAGACGCACGGCCTTTTTGTTGATGTAGTATTCGCTTTCGCCGGAGCGGTAGTAGCGGCGGGTCACGGCGACCTCGGCAAACTCCGTCTTCAGCTGATGCTGCGCATTGTCCAGCGTCAGCGTGACCTCGGCCATGCCCATCCTGCGGCGCTGCTCGGTGCCTGCAAAGATGACGTCCTCCATCTTCGCGCCGCGAAGCGTGCGGGTGGACTGCTCGCCCAGCACCCAGCGGATGGCATCCGCGATGTTGGACTTGCCCGAGCCGTTGGGACCCACGATGCCGGTGATGCCCTCGTGAAAGTCGATGCGCAGCGCATCGGGGAAGGACTTGAAGCCCTGCATCTCAAGACTCTTCAGAAGCATGAACGCCGCACACCCTGCCTTTCCTCGCCTGAATTCTCCAGGCTTTGTTTTTTGGTATATCCGATGTATTATATCAAATTTTCCGCCCGATTGCAAGACGGGATTTGCCCCTCCGGCACCTTTTTCGCGCAAATTCGCTCCGTTTTGCAGGAAACGGCCAGAACATCGTCCCGTAAGGGCGGTTTTTTCGTGAATTTGCGCCTTGTTTCGTCTCCGTTTTCCCTGTATGCTGAAGGACAGTGACCGACTATTCTGTCAATCATCGGGAGGTGCCCTATGGATTCCAAGCCTGAAAGCCGTTTTCGCGCCTTTCTCCGGCGCAAGCAGATCTCCGTAACGCCGCGCGCATATTTTCTGGATGCCATGAGCGCCATGGCTCTGGGTCTGTTCTCGTCCCTGCTCATCGGTACCATCTTCCAGACGATCTACAACTGGACGGGCTTTGAGCTCATGAACACCATCGCGGGCTACGCCAAGTCCGCCACGGGCGCGGCTCTTGGCATCGCCATCGCCAACGCGCTGCATGCGCCGCCCTTCGTCCTCTTCTCCGCCGCCGCCGTCGGCATCGCGGGCAACGCGCTGGGAGGTCCCGTCGGCGCATATCTCGCCGCCGTCATCGCCACGGAGCTCGGCAAGGCCGTCTCGCACGAGACGAAGGTCGACCTGCTCGTAACGCCCGCCGTGACCATCATCTCCGGCGTACTCATCGCGCAGTTCGCAGGTCCCGGCGTCTCCGCGCTGATGTCCGCGCTCGGCTCCTTTCTGGAGCAGGCGACGGTGCTCCAGCCCCTGTGGATGGGCATGATC
>CAVGLF010000043.1:0-14058 GCA_963630045.1 Butyricicoccaceae bacterium
GGAAAACTTCGTAAGGATACAGTACGCAAGCCCCGGCGAAGAAAAAATCCAAAGCAACGGGGGTTCGGGGCACCCCCCGACCACAAAAACCTCTCCCGAAATACGGCAGCTTCGGCGAAGAACCGCGTAAGCGCGAAAAAAGGGATCCGGGGGGTGAACCCCCCGGATCCCGCAAAGACATCAACCCCTTCGGTACGGCTTCACTGCACCGGAGGGATGAGACAGGACAGAGTCATCAGACTGTCCGAAAGATGGACGTTCTCCAGCGCCGTGCCCTCCGGCACGAGGATGTCCTCATTGGTCAGATTCCAGATTCCCTGTACCCCCGAGGAGCACAGGAGATCGGCCAGATCCTGCGCCTCGGAGCCGGGGCAGGTCAGGATGGCGGCCTGCGGACGGCAGCGCTCGCAGTAGGCCGCAAGCGTGTGGATGTGCAGAATCGGAATGGAGCCCGAGCGCGTGACGAGATGTGTGCCGACCTTTCCCGGCAGGATGTCGAAGGCCGCCGTCGGACGGATGCCGCAGCGGGAAAAGTCCATGTTGTGCGCCAGCGCCAGCGCCAGATTGCCGATGCCGATCCAGACGCATTCCTTCTCATGGGACAGGCGCAGAATCTGCTCCATGTTGCGCCGCAGGCTGTCGACGCGGTAGCCGAAGCCCTGCTGACCGTCGGCGGAGATGCCGTAGGCCTCCTTTAAGGCGGCAAAGTCCTGGCGCACCTGCGAGGGCGTGGAGCCCAGACGCTCCGCCAGCTCTGCGGAGGAAATATGCGCGATGCCCTGCTTCGTAAGCTCCTCGGACAGACGCAGGTATCGCGGTACGCGGCGCAGAGTGGGAAGAGAGGCTCGGGTTCGGCTCATGGATGGTACAGGCTCCTTTTTCATGTGAAGTAGACCCCGCCATCGCGGGGGGGCGCAGGGTAAAAGAGAAGCGGGGGGAATGCGCGGGCGGTCAGCCGCAGATCAGGGTGATGCCGCGGCTTTCCTTTTTTGCCAGACGGAAGGACAGGGACGCAGAGTCCGCACCGGCGGTGATGTCGGCTGAGTAATCGCCGAAAAAGCCGTCGAAGGAGACCTCGCCGTTTTCGTCCGTATGAAGGGATTCCTCGGTGTGCCACTCGTGCTGAATCAGGCGGCGCAGCGCGGCGGCCGAGGGCTTTTCGCTTAAGTCGTAGCGGAACAGGCCTCCGGCGTAGTAGTTTTCGCCCTCGGACGTGCCCTGCGGAGCGAAGGCCGCATAGCCGTCGGGCAGATTCCAGTAGACGATGCCGTCCATCGCGGGATGGGAAAACCAGGTGCGGTAGAGGTTCTCGCACAGCAGAGCCTGAACCTCCTCGTCCTCAGCGGACTGCGTGTAGGCGGGGATGGTGACCTCGGAGACGTGCAGGGGACGGCCGAGGCGTCCGTAGCAGTCCATGACCTCGTAGAGCTTGCAGGGATCAAACGGCAGGGAGACGCCCGGCTCGGTCTCCTGCTCGCGGCGGACGAACTGATGGAACTGCAGGCCGACGGCATCCACGCGGTGCCCCGTGCGCAGCAGACGGTCAATCTGCATGTAGTAGGGACTGCGGGTGCCCATGAACTGCCACAGGCCGCTGCTCTTCCAGACGAAGGAGGCCTCGTTGATGAACATGCGGTCGCCGGAGGTGAAGGCGCGGTCGGCGGTGTCAAAGCACCACTCGAGGAAGTCGGGCTCCTCGGCGAGCTTGTACTCGGGCATGGTGAGGAAGCAGAGATTCTCGTTTTCCACGTCCCAGTCCTCGATATCGCGCTCGTACCGGGCCGCAACCTCTTTGATATGCGCCTCGGTCAGGATCTTCTGCATCCGCACGTCGCGCGGCATCCAGAGAGGCGACCAGCACGGATAGACCAGACAGTGCCCCTTCATGCGGATTCCGTGCTCGCGGCAGTACGCGACGCACAGATCGGGCGGCGGGCGGCGGTAGATCTTCGGGGAATCGCAGGAGTAGCGCGGCTGTCCCTGCCCGGGCTCCAGATCGCGCCAGTAGAAGGGCACGACGGCGTAGTTGAAGAGCCCCGCGAAGCGCTCGCGGTACAGCTCGTTCTTCTCCTGTGTCTCCATTTCATCCAGCATAAAGAGGTTGCAGCCGAAGCGGAACTCATGGCTCTTCTGACAGACGCGGATCTGCGCGCCCGCCAGAGGGGAGCCGTCGGGACGGACAACGCGCAGCGTGCCGTGTCCCATGCGGTGGAGACGGATATTCGTCTCCACCGTATTCTTCATAAAGGATGCGTTTTCTTCAAAGCCCCGCATCAGGGCATCTCTGCGCTCCTTCATGTCAGATCATGCGCAGCATGTTGCGGTAGGACAGCGCCAGGGAGTCCACGGGATCGCCCGGGCAGGTGTCCTGCTCGACAATGTACCACTTCACGCCGATGGCGCGGCAGGCGGCGATGATGTCCGGCCAGTTCAGAACGCCCTCGCCGATCTCCGCGTAGGTCGGTCCCTCGCGGTAGTTGTGCAGATCCTTGAAGTGCACGCATTCCATGCGCCCCGCGACCTTGCGGATCCACTTCACGGGATCGTTGTAGCCGCGCACGACCCAATGCGTATCGATCTCGAACTGCCAGGATTCCGGATCGCCCTCCTCGAAGAGGACGTCCATCAGCGAGCCCTCATCGCCGAAGGAGCCGAACTCGAAGTGGTGGTTGTGATACACCGCAATCTGACCGTGCTCGCGGAGCCTCAGGCCGATTTCGTTGAATTTATGCACGAAGTCGCGGCACGCGGAAAGGCTTTCCCGCGCGTACATCGGCATGCCGCCGATGCCGACATAGGTGCAGCCCAGCTTCCTGTGATTCTCGATGACCAGAGGCAGATTCTCCTCCATTTCCTCGAAGGAGATGTGCGTCGCGCAGACCTCCAGCTCGTGCTTTTTCGCAAGCTCCGCCAGCGTATCCACGCCGTTCTGCCAGAAGCCCGAGATCTGAATGGCGTCGTAGCCCGCGGCCTTCACGCGTCCGAAGGCGATGTCGGTCGCCTCGGGCGTCTGGCACAGATCGCGGATGGTGTAGCCCTGTGCGGCAATCTGATTCTTCTTCATGGTCAAAAATCGCTCCTTTTCCTTCATAAAATAACGGCAGATAACAGCCTTTTTCGCTGCAGTGACGGGTAATTTCACGGGGATGGGCGGGAGTGATAACGGCGCAGGGGAAAGAAAAACAGAGTGTGCGGAAGAATGAGAGAGGGAGGGGGGGTCACTTGCCTGTTTCGTAGGCGTAGCCGTGAGCCCCGCGCGAGCGGGAGAGCAGGGACAGACGCGTCAGCATGCTGAGAGCCTTCTGCGCGTCGGAGCGCGGAATATGCGCGGCGGCGGCAAAGTCCCGGCTTGTGAAGGGACGGGGGAGCTTATCCGGGACGAGGGAGAGAAGCTCCGCGGGACGCGAGACGGTGAAGTCGTCAAGGACGCTGCGCAGCACGCGGTCGGTGTGCGTGGCGCGGCGCTTTTTCTGCGCGCCGAAGCCGTCCAGCAGGCGGTACTCGTCCACCTCGACCAGAAGCATGCGCACGGCAAAGCCCGGCGTGCCGAAGAGGGACTCAAGCGCGGGAAGCTCCCTCCAGAGCGTATAGGGCGTGGCGGGACGGGAGCCGCGCCGTCCGCCCGAAACCGCGCCGGTTTCGGGATCCGTCCACCAGATGCGCTTCACGGCGGCGGCGGGATAGACGACCGTCACGGGGGCGAAGGCGAGGAGCTCCGTGACCTTCGTGCGCAGGCGGTAAAGGCCGCGCGTCTGCACCTCGAAGATGTGCGCGCCGTCATAGACATCCGCAATGTGCGCGCCGATGCGCACCTCCTGATGGGCGGGATCGGGGTCGAGCAGGTTCTTGACGGCGGCGTGCAGCGAGGTCTCGTTGGCGGTGCCGATGGAAAAGCCGCTCATGCGTCCTCCTCACGGGCGGCGCTTACGAATTCCTCATAGGTGTACAGGCTCCCGACGGCGTCAAGCAGGGCGTTTGAGGTCATGCCCTGCGGCAGCCCCAGCTTCCTGCACAGCCGCTCACGCCGCTGCGCGCTGTCCGGCGCGCCGGAGAGTCCCAGCTCGTACAGGTCGCATTTGCGCAGCTTCGGCGGCGGCGGGCAGTCCTCGCCCTCGATGGTCGCTCCGGCACGGCGCAGCGCCTCCAGAAGCACGGCGGGCGTCATGCCCTCCACGCCCAGAAGCCCGGCCTTCCCCGCATGCGCCTTGCGCCGCTCGCGTCCCGGTATCGACGGGATGAAGGCCTGCTTGCACTGATACCCCGGAATGGCGCTTTTCAGATGATTGCGGATGACGAAGCCCGCGCCGTCGGAGTCCGTGAGAATCAGGAGCCCCCGGCGCCGGGCCAGCCTGCGCAGATACTCAAGACGCTCGCGGTCGCGGAAGATGCCGAAGCCGTGCGTCTCCACGATGACCGTATCCACAAGCCCCGCCAGCGCAATCTTGTCATATCGTCCCTCTACGACGATGGCTTCCCGGATGCGGATCATGCGGCGGCTCCCCTGTGCAGGAGGCACAGCAGGCGAAGCACCAGCTCCGTCAGAAGGTCATAGGGCTCCCCGCGCGAGCTCTTCAGCGCAAGATCCGCCTCGGCACACAGGCGCAGCGCGGTGCGCAGATTTTCCGTCCTCAGCCTGCGCGCCGCGCGCACGGCTGAGGACGTCTGAAAGGACATCGTAAAGCGGCAGAGCTCCGCGATCTCGGACTCCCTCCCGCCGGAATCGAGCACCAGACGCGCCGTGTAGAGGTTGCGCATCTGACGGCCGATCAGGGCAAGCGTCGGAATGGCGTTTTTGGGCTGGGCGGCCTCTATGTCGTACAGGCAGGCGAGCGCGCCGCGTCCGTCTCCTGCGGACAGCAGGTCGCACATGCGGAAGACCTGAGCCTCCGGGACGGCGCAGGTCACGTCGAGAATGTCCCGCGCGCTGACGGCTGAGCCGGAGAAGATGCAGAGCTTGTCGATCTCGCCCGAGAGCGTATACATGGAGCTTCCGCAGTTTTCGATGAGGACGCGCGCCTCCTCAGTGCCCATGCGCACGCCGAGCCCCTTGGCGCGGGATCGGATCCACGCGATGAGCTCGTCGGGCGGCGCGGGCGTGAAGTTCGCGATCTCGCCGTGCTTTTTCAGGGCGGCATGGAGCTTCGTGCGGGCATCGGGACGGCACTCCAGCGTGTCATAGACGAAGACCAGACAGGCGTACTCCGGGATGTCTTCCAGCAGGGGAATGAGCCATGAGGAGCCGTATACGTCCAGATCGCGCACGAGGATGAGGGTGCGCCCGGCCATCATGGGCGGACGGTTCAGCGCCGCCGCCAGCACGGGTGCCTCGAGCGAGGCTCCCTCGAGCCGGATGAGATTGAAATCGGAGAAGGCGGGGTCGATGAGCCTCTTTTTGAGGATGCCGACGGCGGCATCCCGGCGAAAGCCCTCCTCGCCGTACAGAAGATAGAGGGAGCCCACGGGCTTCTCCATCAGATCATACAGCCACTGCCGTCCGACGCCGGCTTCCTTCTTCTTCGCCAAGACCCGTCTCCCCCCTTTTTTTTTCATGCGGAAAAATACCGTTTCGTACCGGTGTCCATTATACCAGTCCGTTCCGCGAATGTCAACGAGTGCGGGACGGAGGCGGGGATTTGTCTGGTCAACACAGCAAAAGACGCAAAAAAGAGCGATAAAATGGCAAAGATGATGTTGCAAAGCGCGGCAGGACGTGGTATAATGGGGACGTAATAAGGATGAAAGTAGGAGAGTGGGTTTCCGGACGAAGGGAAATCCACTCTCCTGTTCGCTTGACGCATGGCTCTTTATACAAGGAGGATGTATGCCGAAATCGAAGAATGTGGAGGAGACCGTCCGCGCGTTTGCCCTGCCCGCCGTACAGGCGCTGGGGTATGAGCTCTGGGACGTGGAGTACGAGCGGCACGGGGGATACTCCGAGCTGACGCTGTACATCGACCGCACGGACGGCGAGCCCGTCTGGACGGATGACTGCGAGCGCGTCAGCCGCGCCGTCGACCCGATCCTGGACCGTGAGGATCCGATTGAGGAATCGTATACGTTCAGCGTATCCAGCAGCGGAAGCGTCCGCGTGCTGCGCCGCCCCGAGCATTTTGCGGCGTACATCGGCCGCCCCGTCGAGGTGCGGCTCTACCGGGCCGAAAACGGTGCGAAGTCCGTCACGGGCACGCTTGAGGCATACGGGGACGGACGGATCACGATCATGACGCCCTCCGGAGAGCGGGTGTTCGCTCCGGGAGAGGCTGCACAGGTGAAAACGACAGAAATGAATGAGGATGGACAAGAATGAAAGCCAGGGATAAAGCGCAGAAGAAAGAATCCGCTATGGGCGTCGAGCTGTTTGCGGCCCTCGACCTGCTGGAAAAGGAAAAGGGAATCCCGAAGGAATACATGCTGGAAAAGATCACGCAGGCGCTGGTCACGGCGTTCAAGCGTGACAACGAGGGTGCGGACGACAACTGCATCGTCGAGGCCGATACGGAGAAGAAGGAGCTGCGCGTCTATGCGCGGAAGCTGGTCGTGGCGGACGAGGATTACTACAACCCCGCGACGGAGCTGCTTCTGCCGGAGGCGAGAGCCATCCGCGGCGACTGCGAAATCGGAGACACGGTGAATGTCGAGATCCGGACGATGGAGTTCGGACGCATCGCCGCCCAGACGGCGAAGCAGGTCATCATTCAGGGCATCCGCGAGGCGGAGGCCGGCATCCTGTACAAGCGCTTCACCGCCAACGAGCATGAGATCCTCTCCGCCGTCGTCAGCCGCATCGAGCCCAGAACCGGCGACATCGTGCTGGAGCTCAACGACGAGAAGCGCGGCTCGGAGCATACGGAGGCCACGCTGAAGTCCGGCGAGCAGGTGAAGGGCGAGGAGCTGCACGAGGGCGACCGCGTGCGCGTCTACGTCGTAGAGGTCAAGATCGAGCGCAACCGTCCGCGCATCCTCATTTCGAGAACCCATCCGGGACTCGTGAAGCGTCTGTTCGAGCTGAACGTGCCGGAGCTGAGAGACGGTCTGGTCGAGATCAGAAGCATCTCGCGCGAAGCCGGCTCCCGTACGAAGATGGCGGTTTCCGCCGTGCAGAGCGAGATCGATCCCATCGGCGCCTGCGTAGGTCCCAGAGGCGAGCGTGTCAACGCCGTCGTCTCCGAGCTCCACGGCGAGAAGATCGACATCGTGCGCTACTCCGACGATCCGGCCGAGTACATCGCCGCGGCGCTGGCTCCGGCGACCGTGCTGGGTGTCGAGGTCGCGCCGGATCAGAAGAGCTGCCGCGTCATCGTGCCCGATGACCAGCTCTCGCTCGCCATCGGCAAGGAGGGTCAGAACGCCCGCCTCGCCGTCCGTCTGACCGGCATCAAGATCGACATCAAGTCGAAGTCGCAGGCCGAAGCTGCCGCTGACGCAGAGGAAGCCGCTTCGGAAAAGGCCGGCACGGACGCTGCGGAGGACGCGGCTGCAGAGGACGCGGCTGCCGCCGGGACCCAAGAGATCTGAAGCAAAAAAAGACAGATATAAAAAGGGGAAAGGGGCATGCGTATGCAGAAGACGAAGAAGATTCCCGTGCGTCAGTGCATGGGCTGCCGGGAGCATAAGCCCAAGCGCGAGCTGATTCGCGTGGTGCGATCGCCCGAAGGGGAGCTGTCCCTGGACGCAAGAGGCAAGAAGGCGGGACGGGGAGCCTACCTGTGTCCCGACGCGGAGTGTCTGAAGAGGGCGCGCCGTGCGGGTGCGCTGGAGCGGGCGCTGTCCTGTGAGATACCGGACGCGGTATACGCCGCGCTGGAGGCTCAGATGAGCGCCGCGCGGGATGAGATGAAATCGGAAAAGCCGGAAATCACCGGGTAATGGGGGAAAACATCGTTTTGGATAAACAGTTGCTGCTGTTCGGATTGATGCGCAAGGCGGGACGGATCGCCGTCGGAGACGAGCCGGTTTCGGACGCCCTGCGCCGCGGAGAGGTCTATGTGCTGTGCGTCGCCGCGGATGCCGCGGAGAATACCGTGACGCGCTTTGACCGCTGGGCGCAGGAGGAGGAGCTGCCCCTCCTTCGCCTGCCGTTTGACAAGAGGACCTTCGGAGGCGTGTTCGGACGCCGGGATGTCGCCGTTGCGGGCGTCACGGACCTGGGCTTTGCCGCGCGTCTTCTGGAGCTGGACGAGGGTATGTCCGGCTCGAAGGAGGCGAAGGAATACCGCGAGATGGCCGACCGTCAGGTGGAGGAGCAGAGGAAAAAGCGCCGCAAGACGCCCGCGTGGCAGTCGAAGGCCGCAAATTCCGAGCCGGCGCAGGATGCGCAGAAGGCCGATGCTCCGGTATCCGAGCCGGTGAAGACCCAGAAGCCCGGGGAAAAGACCGAAGGGAAGACCTCTCCCGTACGGGGAAAATCCGTGCCGAAGCGGGGAGAGGCTGCGGAGACTGACCGGGCGCCGGAGAAGAAGCCGTTTGAGAACCGCGAGGGAAAGATCTACGGACGCGCGCCGCGCGCGCAGCACGCCTCCATCGGCGACCGCCGCCGCGAGGATGCCGCGAAAAAGCTCGAGCGGGACGCGGAGCGGGGCATCGAGCCGCCGAAGCGCTACGACCGCCGCGGAAGGCTCATCCGCACGCAGGAGACCGCCGGCACCGCCGCGCCCGAAAAGAAGCCCTACAACAGCCGCTCCTACGGGGAGAAGAAGCCCTACGGGGAGAAGTCCTACGGTGGAAAATCCTACGGGGAGAAGAAGCCCTACGGAGGAAAGTCCTACGGGGATAAGTCCTACGGAGAGAAAAAGCCCTACGGAGGAAAATCCTACGGGGAGAAGTCCTACGGGGAGAAAAAGTCCTACGGAGAGAAAAAGCCCTACGGGGAGAAGAAGCCCTACGGGGAGAAGTCCTACGGGGGAAAGTCCTACGGGAACAGCTCCTACGGGGAGAAAAAGTCCTACGGAGGAAAATCCTACGGAAACAGCTCCTACGGGAATAAGTCCTACGGGGGAAACCGCGGCAGCACGAAAACGAATCCGGACAAAAGCGGCAGATCCCGGACAGCGTCGGGAAAGGGAAACGGAGGTAAGGCATAATGGCTGCAAAATACAGAATTCATGAAATGGCCAAGGATTTCGGCATGCAGTCGAAGCGGATCATGGACATGCTGGGCGACATCGGCGTCATTCCGAAGAACCATATGCAGGTTCTGGAGCCCGATCAGCTCAACTACCTGTTCGACCGGCTCACGGCGCAGGCGCAGACGAAGGATATCCAGGCCGCGCTGGCCGCTCAGGCGGCTCTTCCGCCCAAGCCCAAGGCCAAGCCCCCCGTCCCGAAGACGAAGCCCGCCGAGGCTCCGAAGCCCGTGGAAGCTCCGAAGCCCGTCGAGGCAAAGCCCGCGGAAGCTCCGAAGCCCGTCGAGGCAAAGCCCGCGGAAGCTCCGAAGCCTGCCGAGGCTCCGAAGGCCGGGACGAAGCCCGCGGAAGCTCCGAAGGCTGCGGAGGCAAAGCCCGTGGAGGCTCCGAAGCCCGTCGAGGCAAAGCCCGTGGAAGCTCCGAAGCCTGCGGAAGCTCCGAAGCCCGCGGAGGCGAAGCCTGCGCAGAACGCACAGGGCAATCAGGCTGCGAAGCCCGCGCAGAACGCACAGGGCAATCAGAGCAATCAGGCCGCGAACCGCGGAGACCGCCGTCAGCGCTTCCAGACGCCCGTCATGCAGTCCCAGCCCAAGGCGGCGAAGAAGCAGGACGCGCCCAGAAAGCAGGAGAACCGCGCGAACACCATCACGCTGCAGGGACGCGACACGGACAACGGCCCCGTCGTCATCTCCTCTGCCGAGAAGACCAAGGGTCACAAGATCGATACGCGCGGCGAAAGCGTCAACCTCGAGCGCTATGACGAGCGCATCGAGAAGTTCGTGCCCGACAGCGTAGCCGGAGCGGACACCTCGAAGCAGAAGCTCACGAAGCGCTCGAACGACCGCAACAAGCCCGGAATGTCCTCCAAGAAGCGTCAGGAGGAAGCCGACCGCATGAAGAAGCTGCGTCAGGAGATGCAGAAGAAGCAGGTCTTAAAGGTCATGATTCCGGACGAAATCGCCGTGGGCGAGCTGGCGACGAGACTCAAAAAGAGCGCGGCGGAGGTCATCAAGCAGCTCATGAAGCTGGGACAGATGGTGTCCGTCTCCCAGTTCATCGACTACGACACGGCGGCGCTGGTCGCCATGGAGCTCGGCGCGAAGGTCGAGCATGAGGTCATCGTGACGATCGAGGACCGCCTCATCGACGATTCCGAGGACAAGGAGGAAAACCTCCATCCGCGCGATCCGGTTGTCGTCGTCATGGGTCATGTCGACCACGGCAAGACCTCCCTTCTCGACCGCATCCGCCGCACGAATGTCGCGAGCGGAGAAGCCGGCGGCATCACGCAGCACATCGGCGCATACCGCGTACACATCAAGGACCGCGACATCACCTTCATCGATACGCCCGGACACGAGGCCTTCACCTCCATGCGTGCGCGCGGCGCGTCCGTGACGGACGTCGTCATCCTCGTCGTCGCGGCGGACGACGGCATCATGCCGCAGACCATCGAGGCCATCAACCACGCCAAGGCGGCGGGCGCTCCGATCGTTGTCGCCATCAACAAGATCGACAAGCCCAACGCTCAGCCCGACCGCGTGCTCGAGCAGCTCACGGCCTATGAGCTCGTGCCCGAGGAGTGGGGCGGCGATACCATCGTCTGCAGAGTCTCCGCGACGCAGGGCGTCGGCATCGAGAACCTGCTCGAAATGGTGCTGCTCACCGCCGACATGATGGAGCTGCGCGCCAACCCCGACCGCGCCGCCAAGGGCACGGTCATCGAGGCGAGACTGGATCGCGGCCGCGGACCGGTCGCCACCGTACTCGTGCAGAACGGTACGCTGCATACGGGCGATGTCATCATCGCGGGCACCTCCGTCGGACGCGTGCGCGTCATGACCGATGACCGCGGAAGCCGCATTGAGTCCGCGGGACCCTCCATCCCGGTCGAGATCGTGGGTCTCTCCGAGGTCCCGGATGCCGGAGATCTCTTCTACGCCGTCGAGGACGAGCGCATGGCGCGCGAGCTCGTCGAGCAGCGCAAGACCGAGCAGAAGGACGAAATCGCCTCCCATGTCCAGCGCGTCTCCCTGGATTCGCTGTTTGACTACATCAAGGAGGGCGAGATGAAGGAGCTGGACATCATCGTCAAGGCCGACGTGAACGGCACGGCCGAGGCGGTGCGCGCCTCCCTTGAAAAGCTTACGAACGACGAGGTGCGCGTGCGCGTCATCCATGCGGGCGTCGGCGCCATCAACGAGTCCGACGTCATGCTGGCCAACGCATCCAACGCCATCATCGTAGGCTTCAACGTGCGTCCCATCCCGGCTGCGGCGGCTGCCGCCGAGAGCGCGAAGGTCGATATCCGCCTCTACCGCGTCATCTACGACTGCCTGGAGGAGATGGAGGCCGCCATGAAGGGTATGCTCGCGCCGAAGTTCCGCGAGGTCGTCTTGGGCCACGCCCAGGTGCGTCAGGTCTACAAGATCTCCGGCGTCGGCACGATCGCGGGCTGCTATGTCCAGTCCGGCAAGATCACCCGTTCGGCGCATGTGCGCGTCCTGCGCGACAGCGTCGTCATCTACGAGGGCGAGCTTGCCTCCCTCAAGCGCTTCAAGGACGATGCAAAGGAGGTCGCCTCCGGCTACGAGTGCGGCATCGGCATCGAAAAGTACAACGACATCAAGGTGGACGACATTCTCGAGGCGTTCACCGAGGAACAGATTCAGGACTGACAAGGAAAAACGGCGGACGGGGTATGGAGAAAAAGGGTTCATCCGCTCCCGTCCGCCCTTCTTTTTGAAAACAGCGGACAGGAGAAGAAAAAATGGCGAATAACCGCATTGACCGCATTTCTGCGGAATATCACCGCGCCATGGCGGAGGCTCTGCGCACGGTCAAGGATCCGCGCGTTTCGGGGATGGTATCCGTCACGCGCTGCGAGGTTACGGGCGATCTGCGCTATGCAAAGGTATACATCAGCGTCATGGACGGGGACGAAAAGGGCGCTCTGAAGGGACTGAAGTCCGCTTCGGGCTACCTGCGCCATGCCGTCGGCGAGAAGCTGCAGCTGCGCGCCTCGCCGGAGCCCGTGTTCCACATCGACGATTCCATCCGCTACGGCGCGCATATCCTGGAAAAGCTGCACGAAATCGAGCAGAATCAGGGGGAAGTACGGGAGTGAACACCGCAATTACGCCCGAGGAGGCATCCGCGCGTCTGCGCGCGCTGGACGGCATCCTCGTACTGACGCACAAGCGTCCCGACGGGGACACCGTGGGCAGCGCCTCCGCACTGGTGCAGGGACTGCGGGCAATGGGGAAGACTGCCTACGCAGCACCGAATCCGGAGCTGACTCCGCGTTACGCGCCCTTTCTGGAGCCGCTGTACCCGCCGGAGGGCTTTGAGCCCGGAGCCGTGATCGCGACGGATGTCGCGGCGGCGTCGATGCTGCCGGACTCCCTTGCGTGCTATGCCCCGCGCACGGAGCTTTCTCTTGACCATCACGCATCGGGACGGGGCTTTGCCCGGGAAACCTGCACGGATCCCGGACGCGCGGCCTGCGGCGAGCTGATTTTCCGGATTCTGGAGATGCTGGGCGTGCCGCTTACCGTACCCATGGCGGACGCGCTCTACACGGCGCTTTCCACGGACACGGGCTGCTTCCGCTACTCGAACACCACGCCCGAGACGCACCGCATCACGGCGGCGCTGATGGAGGCCGGGTGTCATGCGGCGGCGCTGAATCAGGAGCTTTTTGAGATCCGCACGCCCGCGAGAGTCGCCATCGAAAGCGAGGTCATGCGGGGCATCCGCTATTATGCGGGGGGACGCGTTGCCGCAGCAGGCGTTTCGCGCGAGCTGGTCGGACGCACGGGCGCGACGGAGGACGACATGGAGAGTCTTTCGGCGCTTCCGCGGCGCATCGAGGGCGTGCGCGTGGGCATCACGCTCTATGAGCGGGAGCGCGGCATCAAGGTCTCCGTGCGTACGGATGAGACGGCGGATGCCTCGGCGGTCTGCGCCGTATACGGCGGAGGCGGTCACGCCAGAGCCGCCGGAGCGACGCTGGAGGGTGCAACGCTTGCGGAAGCGGAGAAGGCGATGCTCCGTGCCGTCCGGCAGACCGTGGAGGGACTGGAATGGAGCGCGACCTGACCCCGTATGAGCGTCCCTTCGGGGGCTTTGCGTGGATCGGAACGGCACTGGCGGCCTGTCTGTGGCTGGAGGCGGTGTGGGTCGTCCTGGGGCGCATCCTGTCCCGTACAGCCGGAGGCTTTGCGGCGGAGGCTATGGCGAGGATTCCGGCAGAGGCTGCGGCGGAGGTGATCCTGTGCCTGCTGTTTCTGCTGGCGGCGCGGGTAACGGACTCCATCGTGAGCGCCCCGGCGTTTCTGGTCTGTGCGGCGGGGGAGATGCTGTGCCTGATATCGCGGATTGCGGCGCCCTCGGGGACGGCTGCGGCGGCGCTGGAGCTTCTGCCGTGGGCGATGCGGACGGCGGCGTTCCTCACCGTCAGCGTGAACCGGGAGAACGTGCGCGATGCGCGGCGCTTTGCGGCTGCTGCTGCGGGCGTGCTCTTTGTGTGCTTTACGGGGGAGACGGCGGCCTATTACGGAGCGGCGCAGCTGCTTGTGGGAACGAAGACCGTCGAAAGCTCCCTCGGCATCGTCGCAGCGGGGAGCGCCGTGACGTTTCTGGGAGGAATCGCGGCGCGAGTCCTCGCGGGCACGGCCTTCCTCTTCCTGCGCACGCCGACTCCGTCCGCGCAGTACCCGAAAAAAAGAAACGCCGGAGCATAAGAGGCACATCCTTTTTGTGAGGATGTTCCCTCGCCGAAAGCCTGCGTACGGTATCCTTACGAAGTTTTCCCCGACTTAGGGGAAAACTTCGGTGCCACAAGGATTGCCCGACGCAGGCTTTTTCGCGCTTGCGCGGTTCTTCGCCGAAGCTGCTTTTCTTCCTTACGAAGTTTTCCTGCTATAGGAAAACT
>CAVGLF010000044.1:0-13591 GCA_963630045.1 Butyricicoccaceae bacterium
CCCGCACGACAAAAAAAGGAGCTCGAGTTCACTCGACTCCAAAAAGGTATGAGCCATCACGGCACTCCCCCGGGGCTCTCCCCGCGCGGGAAAAAGCGGGGGTGCGGGGCTCTCCCCGCTGGAACCAAAAATCTCTTTTTGAAGGAGCTGAAGGCATATGCACATGATTACCCGCGAGGACATGCTCCTCACTCTCGATCTTCTGGGCATCGTTCCCGGCGATACGGTATTCGTCCACAGCGCTCTGACATCGATCGGCACGGTCGAGGGCGGCGCGGATGCCGTCATCGATGCGCTGCTCACGGCTGTCGGCCAGACGGGTACGGTGGTCATGTCCTCTCTCTCCGGCTGGAGCCGTCCATTTGACGCGGATACGACGCCCGCCGACGTGGGCTACATCGCCGAGACCTTCCGCCGCCGCGCGGGAACGCTGAGATCCCTGCATCCGGTGCATTCCGTCATCGCCTCGGGCAAAAACGCGGCCTTCATCACGGCAGACCATGACAAATGCGCCACGGGCTGCGGAGAGGGCTCGCCCTATCTCAAGATGCGCGGCCTCGGCGCGAAGATTCTGCTTCTGGGCGTGGATGAGGACCGCAACACGACCCTCCACTGCCTCGAGGAGATCGTCGACTCCGCCTACCTCGTCACGCTGGACATCCCCGCTCCGACGTATCTGCCGGATCAGAAGACCTTCACCCTGACGAAGTTTCCTCCCGGACACCGCAACTTCAAGGGCATCACGGCTCAGATGCGCCGCGACGGCGTGCTGACAGAAGCCCGCATGGGACGCGCCGTCGTGCGCTGCATGGAGATGCAGCGCCTGTTCTCCTGGGGCGTCGAAAACCTGCGGCGCGACCCGTTCTTCTTCCTGTGCACGAATCCGGACTGTGAATTCTGCTCCGCAGCGCGTGCGGGACATCCCGTACAGGGCTGACGGGAAGAGTAAGGGAGGATAAAACCATATGTATCATATCAGTATCGCACCCGGCCGCACCGAAGGCTTTGCGGATCAGCTCGCGCTCTGCCGCAGACTCGGCGTCGTGAATCTTGAGCTGGACGGAACGCTGGACGGCGTGCCGTTTTCCGAGCTTTCCGCAGCCTGTCTTGAGGATGCCCGCGCCGCGCTCATCGATTCGGGCGTTCGCATCGTCCTGGCGGCGATCTCCGCAGATCCCCGTGACGATGCCGCGCTGCGCCGCTTCTTCCGCGCCGCCTTCACGCTGCATGTCGAAAGCGTCCTGCTGCCCGTCCCGGCACAGGGAGTCACGGACGCGGAGAGCTTCGCCGAATGCTGGACAACTGCCGCGCGCTACGCGAAAAGCTACGGCATGGGCGTGCTCGTCTCGAACGACGCGGAAAGCTTCCTCTCCACGGACGAGGCGCTGACCGCCGTTGTGCGCGCGCTCGATCGCTTCGACTGCGGCGCGGTCTTCGACGGCGTAGCGTATCAGAAAACGGGGCTCTACCCCTTCTTCGGCGCGTGCTATAAGAGCCATATCAAAAACCGCATCCGCGTGCTGCGCATCGGAGATCTCCATGCGGACGGTACGCCCGCACGTCTTGACCGCGGTGCCTGCGGTCTTCGCGAGGTCACGTCCCTCCTGCTCGCGCGCTCCTTCGACGGGTACTTTTCCCTTTCCGCAAGCGACCTCACGGAGGAGGACGGAGGCTGGGAGACGCTCCTGCGCGACACGCGCACCATGCTGAAAACCCTGTAACCGCCGCTGTTGCAGATAAAAGGAGTAACATTACATCTGTCATGAAACGAATTCTTCTCTGCGCCCTGTGCGCCCTTCTCTGCCTGTCCCTGTGCACGGGCGTATATGCCGCCGCGTCGTTTTCCGATATTTCCGGAAACCGGCACGAATCCGCCATTCTGAAGGCTGCGGACGAGGGTCTGATCCTGGGCTATGAGGACGGCACCTTCCGTCCGAACGGCAGCGTCAGCCGCGCGGAGTTCTGCGCCATGGTGAACCGCGCCTTCGGCATCACGGGCTACTCCGTGATGACCTTCCCCGACGTGAGCGTCTCGGACTGGTTTTTTGCCGATGTGCGTGACGCCGTGACGGCGGGCTACATCGTCGGGCTCCCCGACGGGAGCTTCAACCCCGGCGGAAGCATCACGCGCTATGAATGCGCGCTGATGCTGGCGCGTGTGGCGAAGTACTCCGGGACATCCGTGACGCTTTCCTACCTCGATTCCTCCCTGATTCCGGAATGGGCGCGCGAGGGCGTGGCCTTTGCGCAGGAATCGGGCATCTTTTCCCGCATCACCGCGCATAAATTTCACGGAGACACGGCCATGACGCGCGCCGAGACGGCTGAGGTGCTGACGGCGATGCTTGAGTACCTGGACCGCATGCCCGTCTACTACTCCCTCGTGACGGCGGACGGGACGGGAAAGGCCGTCAACACCCACACGCTGTACAAAAACGAATACGCCTCCCTCGACTTTCTGGTCTGCGGACGGAATCTGGGGAAAAATTATTCGGGGGACGCTCTGACCTTCTCCGTCACCGGCGCAATCGGCATCCACACGCTGGACAGCTCCGGCGAACGGATGGCCTCCCCGGGCTGCTCAAATGTGACGGTGGTGGATGACGATACGCTGCGCTTCACCGTCGTCCTCGATCAGGCGGACTATCTGCCCGCATGGCTCACGGCGTCCGTCCGGCTGCCCGCCGAAGGAGGGCTTGCGGACAGCTACCGCATGCACAGCTCCTCGATCTTCGTGCGCTATACCTCGATTGCGGAGTACCTCGCCGCGGCGGAGAATCCGCGCATCCTGTATAAGGCCGTGCAGACCGATTCGGGCAGCCTCGAGCGGCAGTACCTCGTCTGGAACAGCCATGAGGCCGCGCAGTATACGGTGAGCTTCGCCGTCTACCATGCGGACGGTACGCTCATTCCCGGCACGCAGACGGTCTGCCCGACGGCTCCCGTGCAGAAGGGCGAGCGCATGGAGCTGGACATCACGGACTACCGGCTGGAAAATGCAGAGGATCTGTACGGCAAGGGTGCCTATCAGGCCGTGACCGTGGCGGCGGAATCCTCATCGAGCAGCTGCCTCTTCTGCCCGACAACCCTGCCGCTGAACGGAGCATCCTACGCGCAGCTCATCATGGGCGGCTCCGCAGCCGCCGGGACAGTGCAGCTCGTCACGGACGGCATTCCGCTTTCGCTGTCCGACGTGCATCTCTCCGAGCTTGCGGAGGGCGCGTATACCTGCACGCTCACGATCACGGTGCTGGATGACGCGTACGCCGATGTCACGTCCTCGTTTGCGCTCTCAAACGGGCCGGAGCTTGGAGTCGAGCTCGACGCGACGCAGCTTCTGTCGGGCTCCGAAGCCGCCCTGGGAACGCTTATGTCCGCAGGCGCGCAGCCCGGCGGCTATACGCTGCTTCTGCGCATCGACATCGAGGACGCGCGGCTTCTGCAGACGCTCTACCTTTCGGGTGCGTTCCTTGTGCCGTAACCGCGCACAGGCTTCCTGATTTTTCCCGCGGAGCGCACGGGGATGTAAGCCCCCCCTTGCGCTCCCCTTTGTTTTTTCCCCGGCGATGTGCCGGAGTGGAAAGGAGTTTTTTTCATGCGGCTGATTTCGTGGAACGTCAACGGCCTTCGCGCCTGCGTCGGAAAGGGCTTTGCGGATTTTTTCCTCAGGGCGGATGCGGACTGCTTCTGCATACAGGAGACAAAGCTCTCCCCGGGGCAGATCGCACTCGATTTTCCCGGCTACCTCCAGTACTGGAACTATGCGGAGAAGAAGGGATACTCCGGCACGGCGGTCTTCACGCGGATCCCGCCCCTGTCCGTGCGGTACGGCCTCGGGATTCCCGAGCATGACCACGAGGGACGCGTCATCACGCTGGAGTTTTCCGACCTCTTCCTCGTCTGCGTCTACACGCCGAATGCCCAGCGGGAGCTTACGCGTCTTGCCTACCGTATGGAGTGGGAGGACGCCTTTGCGGAGTATGTCTGCGCTCTTGACCGCGAGAAGCCCGTCGTCATCTGCGGCGACCTGAACGTCGCGCATAGGGAAATCGACCTGAAGAACCCGAAAACCAACGTCGGAAACGCCGGCTTCACGGATGAGGAACGTGAAAAGCTGAGCTGCCTTCTCTCCCGCGGCTTCATCGACACCTTCCGTGCGCTCTATCCCGACCGCGTGGGGTACACCTGGTGGTCGTATATGTTTCACGCGCGCGAGCGGAACACGGGCTGGCGCATCGACTACTTTCTGGCGTCCCGCTCCCTTTCGGGACGCATACGCGACGCGCTGATCTACCCCGATGTCATGGGCTCCGATCACTGCCCCGTGGGGCTGGAGCTTCTCTGAAGCGGCGGATGGGGAAAGCCCCCCGTATAAAAATAAAAAAAGCTGCCAGGACGCGTGTGCCCCTTTTTTCTCCGGGGGACGGCGTTCTGGCAGCTTTTCTTTGCGTATCGGGATTTTTTTAAAAGTACATATACAGGTTGCAGCGGATCATGCCGTTGTAGAGCTTGCGCTTCTTCGTTGCACGGCGATGGAAGGCATGCTCGAATTCCTCGTCCGAGGAGATGACGTAGAGCCTGGCGCGCGGGTTGACCGCCTTTCCGAAGGCTGCGTAGAGCGCCTGTGCCTCCGCGCGGTCCCCCATGCGCTCGCCGTACGGCGGATTCGTCACAATGACTCCGTCGAAGCCGCAGGGCTGCGTCGCGTCGGCCTCGGAAAAGCGGATGCAGTCGGCAACTCCGGCCTTGCGCGCATTCTCCCGTGCCAGGGTCACGCAGCGCGGATCGATGTCCCGTGCTTCGATGTCGAGCATACCGGGGCGGATGTCCCATTCATCGGCGCGGGCGGACTCACGCGCCTCGCTCCAGACGGATTCCGGGATGAAGCTCCACTTTTCCGCGGCAAAGCGGCGACGGATGCCCGGTGCACGGTTGGTCGCCTTCAGCGCCGCCTCGATGGCAATCGTCCCCGAGCCGCAGAAGGGATCCAGGAAGGGATCGCGTCCTCTGTAGCGCGCCAGATCGACCATTGCACACGCCAGCGTCTCGCGCAGAGGCGCCGCATTGCCGATTTCGCGGTAGCCTCTCTTGTGGAGACCCTCTCCGGAGCTGTCCAGACACACGCAGACCTCGTCGCGCAGGATGGAAAAGCGCACCTTATAGGTATCCCCCGTCTCCGGGAACCACTCGATGCCGTGCTTCTGCTGCATGGCCGTCACGATGGCCTTCTTGATGATCTTCTGGCAGTCGGGGATGCTCGCGAGCTTCGAATGCACGCTGGAGCCGTCCACGGGGAAGGCGGCGTCCGGCGGCAGGAATTCCTCCCACGGAGCGTCCCGCACTCCGTCAAAGAGCTGGGTGAAGGTCGTTGCGGGAAAGCGCGCAATCTCCAGCAGAATGCGCTCGGTGTAGCGGGAGCGGATGTTCGCCGCGGCAAGCGCGGATGCATCTCCCGTAAATGTCACGCGTCCGTCCGATGCCGCCACATCGGCAAATCCGAGCCGGCGCAGCTCATCCGCCGCGACGCCCTCGATTCCGAACAGACAGGGGGCCACAAAATGATACTCAGTCATCAATCGTAATACTCCGCAGTAATTTGATCCGCATAGCGGGTGAGGAACCCCTGTTCCTCGGCAAATTTGAGAATGGCGTAGCGCGGACGCAGGTCCTTCGCCGTCATGAGGACATGGTGGAAGGTTTCGCGGTCGATGTCGAAGTCCTGGGGCTTCGTCGGCCCTCCGATCCTTTCGATCAACCCGCGGATGTACTCCGGAGACGGCACGTCATAGGGGACATATCCGTCCGCCCGCGCCATCTGATAGAAGCGCGCCACGACAATCGAGCACATGCCGACGGTGTTTCCGTGCAGGGGATACTCCAGCCCGCGCTGAATCTTGTCGATATCGAAGCAGTGCGTCATGTGATGCTCCGCGCCGGAGGCCGGACGCGTGACCTTGGACAGCGACATCGCCATGCCCGCGAGACAGAGCGCCTCGCCCAGGCTCTTCATCGCCTCGGGGTCGCGCGCCGCGACTCCGTCGATGGATGCGACGCATTTCTCGACCGCGCCCAGCATCAGCTGCGCAATGCCCTCGCAGTAGTAGTCGCCGCGCACATCCCGCGCGAGCTTCCAGTCCGTCAGCGCGATGTACTTGCCGATGATGTCGCCGAAGCCCGCCGTGATCATCTTCTGCGGTGCTCCGGCCATGATCTCCGTATCCAGCAGGATGGCCTCGGCGCACTGGCAGGGAAACGTAACCTTGCTGCCGCGGCAGACGATCGGGGAGCTGTCCCCGCAGTAGCCGTCCATGGACGGAGCCGTGCCGCAGATGATGTAGGGGATGCCCAAGCGGTGGCTGACATAGCGCGTGACATCGTTGATCGTCCCGGAGCCGACCGCGATCATCAGCGCCGTCGGGAACTCCGATGCCTCGATGAGAAGCGTGCCCAGTGCCTCCGCATTCGGAATCAGGTGATGATCGGGGAAGACGAAGGAGGATACCTCAAGCCCCGCGCCGGCGAGCTGCTCTTCGACCCGCCGTCCGAGGATTTCGTAGGTGTGGCAGTCCGCGACGACGAGTGTGCGTCCCGGACGCGCCTGGGCATAGGGACGCGCCACGCGCAGGATCTCGCCCGAAGCGCCGCGATCCACGATCAGCTCCCCGATATGAATCTCGTGATGCCGTCCGCAGGAGCAGTCATAGCTCAGATCGGTCATATCGCAGGGGGACATGGTGAGAATTTTCTTTTCCATCGACAGCCCTTCCATATACGCAATACCTCCCCTAAAAAAACATCCGGCAGACGCGGCCCCCGCTCGCCTGATTTCGCATCATATTGTACACGTTTCGCGTGCAAAAGTCAAGGAGCACTCTTGCCCGGGGAGTGCTTTGCGTGATATAATGGCCATGGGGGCCACAATTTTTCCCCCCCTTCTCTTTTTCAAAAAGCGCATGAATACACACAGGAGGTTTTTTACCCATGCTTCAGACCCGGATTCTTCCCGGCGAGCTCTGGTGGGGCGGCGCCGCGCATGAGGGCTCGAAGATGCCCTTTTCGGCCGACAGCGAATATACCATCAACCTGTTCTGCGAATGCGCCGGCAATCAGAGCGTTCCCTTCTTTCTTTCCACCGCAGGACGCTATATCTGGAGCGACACGGCCTTTTCCGTCACTTTCTCCGGCGGCACGATCACGGCGGACGGAGACGCCCGGCTGTACTCGGGCTTCGGTTCGCTGAGGGGTGCCTATCTTGAGGCGCAGGCGGCGCATTTCCCGCCCACCGGTCAAACGCCCGACCTGCGCTTTTACCGTACGCCCCAGTACAATACCTGGGCGGAGCTGACCTATAATCAGTGCCAGACGGCGATCACCGCCTACGCCGACGCCATCATCGCGAACGGCTACACGCCCGGCATCTTCATGATCGACGATACCTGGCAGACCGGCTACGGCGTGTGGCGCTTCAACCGCGAGCGCTTCGACGATGCCCGCGGCATGATCCGTCATCTCCATGACCTGGGCTTCACCGTCATGGTCTGGATCGTCCCCTATCTCTGCGCGGATTCCCCGGAGTTCCGTGAGGCGCTGGCCGACCCGACCCGTCTCCTGCGCAATCCCGACGGCTCCCCCGTGCTCATCCACTGGTGGAACGGCTACTCCGCCGCTCTGGACATGACGAGCGAGGGGGATGTCGCCTGGCTGCGCGGCATCTGCGACGGTCTGATCCGCGACCTCGGCGTGGACGGCTTCAAGTGCGACGGCGGCTCGATTGACGGCTATCCCGAGGATATCCGCTCCCGCTCCGGCGCGGGACGCACGGAGCTGACCGAGGCCTGGAACCGCTTCGCCCTGTCCTACCCCGTAAGCGAGATCAAGGATACCTGGAAGGCGGGAGGACTGCCCTTCAACCAGCGTCTGCGCGACAAGTCCCACAACTGGGGCAGCCGCGACGGTCTGGGCTGCCTTGTGCCCGATGCCATCGCCGCGTCGCTCACGGGACATGTTTTCCTCTGCCCGGATATGGTCGGCGGCGGAAGCTGGACGGACTTCGTCAACGGAAAGCCGCTGGATGAGGAGCTCATCGTCCGCTTCGCGCAGGCCTCCGCACTCTTCCCCGCCATGCAGTTCTCCGCCGCGCCCTGGCGCATTCTCTCGCCCGAAAACGCCGCTCTGGTTCGCGCCACACAGGATCTGCACACTGCGATGGGCGATTACATCGCCGCCGAGGTCACGCGCGCCGCGCATGACGGCGAGCCGATCATGCGCTCTCTGGGCTACGTCTGCCCCGGGCAGGGCTGGGACGATGTCACCGACGAATTCCTCCTCGGGCAGGACGTGCTGGTGGCCCCGGTGCTTGAAAAGGGCGCCGTCACGCGCCATGTCCGCTTCCCCCGGGGTACCTGGACGAGCGCCGACTGCGGCACCTTCACCGGCCCCTGCGAAGCCGATGTCCCGGCGCCCTTAAGCGTCCTCCCGTGGTTCCGGAGGGTCCTGTAACGGGGAAATCGTGCGGGAAAAAAAGCACTTTTTTCCCCCCAGAAAATAAGCACAGCACGCGCATTCCTTTTTTCCCCCTCCCGCTCCTTATTTTCCTCCCCCCCAAAAAAGGGGGAAAATGCGGGAATTTAGGGAAAGGGGGGGAAATGCGCGTGCCTTATTATTTTCGTATTCTGGGAATGCGCAGAGGGTCAAACGGGATGGAGCGTCAGTCCTCCGCCAGCACCATCTGACCGAAGTAGTTCGGCTGATGGAAGTCCGGATTCGGAATCACGCGGGTGTCGACGGGACTCCACGTCATGTAGTGATTCGGCTGGCGCGTGTCGCCGCACTTGTAGACATTCGCTCGGATGATTTTTCCGGGGTAGAGCTCGACTCCCGGAATATAGTGCCGGATCATGTCGAGCGGCGCGATGAAGCTCGTCTGCCAGTAGCGTCCGCCGGCATCCTCGCCGCGCTCACAGGTCAGCCGGAACGCCTCCAGCGGCCAGTCCACGCATACGCGTCCCTTCCGGTTCTCCAGCCCGTAGTGCAGCAGGAGCGTGGGATTGGCGTTCATCTCGAAATTGAAGTATCCGTTGGAGCAGTCGGTGCTGGGCGAGAAGAAGAACTCCAGGCAGGAGTCGCAGCAGACGCTGCTGTTGCGCTCCGTCTTGTCCGCCACGGGGTCAACCTCATAGGCGCGCAGGAACACATGCAGCGCATCCTCCGTCCAGCCCACATAGAACCGTGCATCCGGCTCATACGCCTTCTTCCACGGATTCAGGGCGATGCGTCCCTCCTCCATTTTTGCGATGTCCGTCGTGTGATGAATCTGATACATGGGGTATGCCTCCCTTGCTTATTTTGTCAGTGCCCGGATCAGGTCGCGCATCAGCGCGTCCCGATAGATATGCCAGACGTACTTGGAAGGATGCCGCGAGGGGTCATGGCTGTAGTGATGGTCATACTGCGGAATCGGCGCGGGAACCAGACGATCCTCCATCAGCCCCGGTCCCATCAGCCAGCCGACCGCCGTCACATCCCAGATGACGCGGCTCCAGATGCCGTCGGTGTTGTACGCCGCGACCTCCTCGCAGGTGTGCTGCACCAGATAATCGCACAGCGCGTTCTTCCCCAGAAGATGCGCCGTAAGCTCCGGTCCCGTCGTCGTGAAGGAGGATACCACGCCCATGCAGGGAAGCTGCACGACGGCTGCGCCGCAGCCGAAGACAACACGCGCCGCCGCGACGTCCTGCATCATGTTGAACTCCCGGGTGTCCGGCCACTCAAAGCTGTGACCGCCCAGCCACACGATGACAATACGGTCAACGATGCCGGGCTCCATGATGATCGCGGAGGCAACGTTCGTGATCGCGCCGATGGCGACGACGTACAGCGGCTCCTCCTGCGTATGCGCCAGAGCCTCGCGCACGATGGCGCGCGCAGCGGGGGACTCGACTGCCTCCGTCTCCCCCGGCAGGTATCGCTCGGAGCCGCGATAGGTCACATCCTCCAGATCCCGGCGTCCCGCAAGCTGCAGAAGCCTCAGTATCTCCCGGTAGCTTTTCTCCATGCCGTCCGCGGGACCCGTGGAGTGCGCGTTGAAGAACGGAGCCGCGCACAGTGCGCGCACCCGTGCATGCTCGGGCGAGCGGATCAGATACGACAGCGCAAACTGATCGTCGATTTCGTTATAGGTATCCGTATCGAGGATGACATCCACCGGGCCCCGGGGGCGCTCCAGACGGTGTACAAGCTCCGAATACTCACTCATGCCCGCTGACTCCTCGCTTTCTGCACGTATTCGTCATCGAACAGGGGCGTGGAGAAGTACCTTTCGGCGGTGTCCGGCAGGATCGTGACGACGGTCTTGCCCTCGCCCAGCTTTCTGGCAAGCCGCAGCGCCGCCGCGACATTCGTTCCGCTGGAGATGCCGCACATGAGTCCCTCCAGCCGCGCCAGCCTCTGCGCGGTCTCAATGGCCTCCTCATCGGTAATGATCGCGATGTCGGAGTAGATCTCCCGGTTGAGATTGTCGGGAATCAGACCGTCTCCGATGCCCATCTGCAGATGCGTGCCGACATTGCCGCCCGCGAGGATGGCCGCATGCTCGGGCTCCACCGCCCAGATCTCAATCTGCGGATTCAGCGCGCGCAGCACCTCGCCGATGCCGGAAATCGTGCCGCCCGTGCCCACGCCGGAGCAGAAGCCGTCGATGGGTCCCGCGACCTGCTCCAGAATCTCCAGCGCCGTGTGATTCTTGTGCACCATGGGATTCGCGGGGTTTGAAAACTGCTGGGGGATGAAGACATGGGGATCCTCCCGCGCCATGCGCTCCGCCGTCGCGATGCATTCCGCGATGCAAGCGCCGATGTCGCCGTCATCATGCACCAGCACGACCTGTGCCCCGTAGTGTCCCACCAGAAGCCGTCTTTCCTCGGACACGGAGTCCGGCATGATGATGACGGTCTTGTAGCCGCGCACCGCTCCGATCAGCGCCAGGCCGATGCCCTGATTGCCGGAGGTCGGCTCGACGATGACGGTATCCGGACGGATCAGTCCCCGGCGCTCACCCTCGAGAATCATGTTGTACGCCGTTCTCGTCTTGATCGAGCCGCCCACATTGAGCCCCTCGTATTTTACGAGAACCTGAGCCGAGCCGGGCTCGACCATTCTCTGAAGCCGGATGATGGGCGTATAGCCGATCGCCTCCAGCACATTGTCGCAAATTCTGTTGTTTTCCGCGCTCACTGTATCTGTTTCCACCTTTTTCCCTGTATAGGGCTGACGTTTTTCCTGTCCGCGGCAGGACGCTTTTCGTATGTCTCCCGTTTTGTCCCGCGGATGCCTTACGCCCCTTGAAAGCTGCGCAAAGCTATGGTATACTGAAGGCTGCAAGGGCTCGTATGGCCGTGTATCCGTGCCGTTGCTCTGATTTTGTATAAGGGGTGTATCACCATGTGGAAGACCGGTCTGACCTCCATCTCGTTTCGCAGCCTCTCCTGTCCCGAGATCATTGAGCTCGCCGCCCGTGCGCAGCTGGACGGCATCGAGTGGGGCAGCGACGGACACGTCCTGCCCGGAAGGGCAACGGAGGCCGCGGAGGTCGCCGCACGTACCCGCGAAGCCGGGCTCGAGGTGCTCTCCGTCGGCTCATACTACTATGCGGGGGAGAATTCCGCGGACGACGGGCTTCGCGTGCTGGAGCTCTGCGAGGCCATGGGCACGGATACGCTCCGCGTCTGGGCAGGAAGGACCGGCAGTCTCCCCGCCGAGGGAGAGATCCGGGCGCGCGTTGTCCGCGCGCTGCAGCTTCTCTGCGAGCAGGCCCGCTCCCGCGGAATCACCGTCTGCACGGAGTATCACAGGGACACGCTGACCGACAATGCAGCTTCCGCGCTGCGCCTTGTGCATGAGGTCGGGCAGGACAATTTCCGCACCTACTGGCAGCCCGTAGTCTATGACTCCGCGGAGGCCAATGCGCGCGCACTGGGAGCCGTGCTGCCGCATGCGGAAACTCTTCACGTATTCGCCTGGAGCCTCGATGCGGCGCGGCAGATCGTGCGTCACCCGCTCGCCGATGCATCCTCCGACTGGTCGCTCTACCTGGGCACCGCCCGGCGCTTTGACACCGCGCATCCGGGACATGACCGCGCCTTCCTGCTGGAATTCGTCCGAAACGACGACCCCGCGCAGGCGCTTCGGGATGCGCAGACGCTGAACCGCTGGGTTCGCGGCTGACGCGCCGCACCCCCCGCGTCTCCCCCCGGGAGTCTTGCAACCATTACATTATACCGTACCCTTTTGCGGATTTCAAGCCCCTATTTTTCGCTTTCCCCCGGAGTCTCCCCCCTCTTTCCAGACCTTTTTTGATTTCGGAGGTGCATTCCATGATGAAGCGGCTTCTCGCCGTGGACGGAGGCGGTACCAAGACGGAGCTTGTGCTGCTTTGCGGTGACGGCACGGTGCTTCGCTCCCTGCGCCTCGGCGCGTCAAATCCCTTCGACATAGGCTTTGATGAAACGGTTCGCCTTCTGCGGGAGGGCTCGGCGGAGCTTCTCGCAGGAGAGAGCGTCGATGCCTTCTTCGCAGGACTCGCCGGCGGAGGCACGGGCTCCATGACCGGGCGTCTCTGCGCCGCCGTGCGCGAGCTTTTTCCCGGCATTCCCGCGTGTGCGGACAGCGACATGGTGAACGCCATCTCGTCGGGCTCGCTGTCCGGCGAGGGCTGTGCCGTCATCGCGGGAACGGGCTCCTCGGCCTTTGCGCGGCGCGGAGGCCGCATGTTCCGCTGCGGAGGCTGGGGGCATCTCTTCGACGGCGCAGGCTCGGGCTATGACCTCGGCGCGGGTGCGCTGGCCCATACCCTGCGCGTCCATGACGGAAGGGACGCTCCCACATGTCTCTCGCGGCTGATGCTGGAGGCTCTGGGCGGCAGCCCGGAGGATCGGCTCTCCGAGCTTTACTCCGGCGGCAAGCGCCTCATCGCGTCCTTCGCGCCCACGGTATTCCGTGCCTGTGACGCAGGCGACCCGACCGCCCTCGGACTCGTCCGCCGCACCGCGCTCTACCTTGCCTCCATCGCCTCGACCGTCTGCCGCTCGGCCGGGCTTCGGGACTGTCCCGTCCTGTGCATCGGAGGGCTGTGGAACCGGCGCGACCTGCTCCTGCCCGACTTTGCGGCAGCGCTCTCCCCGGGGCTTACCCCGGACTTTCCCGTCTCCCCTCCCGTCTTCGGAGCCGCCGCAGAGGCCGCGCGCCTTGCGGGGCTTCCCGTCACCGAATCCTTCCGCGAAAATTTTCTGCAGAGCCGGAGGGCATAAGATTATGGCTCACTACGACATTCTGGCAACCGAACAGCCGAACGCGAAAACCGCTCATATCGATGAAATGAGCACCCTTGACATGGTGCGTCTCTTCAATTCGGAGGACATGCTCGTAGCTGCCGCCGTGGAGCGGGAGCTTCCCGCCGTTGCCCGCGCCATTGACGTGATTGCCGCCGCGCTGGAGGCGGGAGGCCGTCTCTTCTATCTCGGTGCCGGCACCTCCGGGCGTCTGGGCGTGCTCGATGCCTCTGAATGTCCGCCCACCTACGGCGTCTCCCCCGAGC
>CAVGLF010000045.1:0-8439 GCA_963630045.1 Butyricicoccaceae bacterium
GTGATCGTGCCGGTCTTGTCCAGCGCCACGATCTGCACGCGTCCCGTCTCCTCCAGCGCCGCCGCCGTCTTGAAAAGGATGCCGTTCTTCGCGCCCACGCCGCTGCCGACCATGATGGCGACGGGCGTCGCGAGTCCCAGCGCACAGGGGCAGCTGATGACGAGCACGGAGATGCCGCGCGCCAGCGCGAAGCCCGTACCGCGTCCGAGGATGAGCCAGACCGCCGTTGTCACGGCGGCGATGCCGATGACCGCCGGCACGAAGATGCCGGATACCCGGTCGGCGATCTTCGCAATGGGCGCCTTCGTCGCGGCGGCCTCCTCCACCATGCGGATGATCTGTTCAAGCGTCGTGTCCTTGCCCACGCGGTCGGCGCGGCATTTCAGGAAGCCCGACTGATTCACGGTTGCGGCGGATACATGATCGCCCGCCGCCTTGTCCGCGGGGATGCTCTCGCCCGTGAGAGCCGCCTCGTTCACGGCGCTCGCGCCCTCCAGAACCGTGCCGTCGACGGGGATGCTCTCGCCGGGACGCACGAGGAAGATATCGCCGGGGCGCACGTCGGATGCGTCCACCGTGACCTCCTCCTCCCCGCGCACGACCGTTGCCGTCGTCGGGGCGAGCTTCATCAGCCCGCGCAGCGCGTCCGTCGTCCGGCCCTTCGACCGCGCCTCAAGCATCTTGCCCACGGTAATAAGCGTCAGAATCATCGCCGCGGACTCGAAATAGAGCTCGTTCATATACTCTGCGGCAGCCGCCTCGCCTCCGCGAAGCTGCGCTGCCGACATGGCAAACAGCGCGCAGGTGCTGTAGCCGAAGGCTGCGGCGGAGCCCATGGACACCAGCGTATCCATATTGGGCGCGCCGGACAGCAGGGACTTCGTACCGCTGATGAAAAATCTCTGGTTGATGACCATGACGATGCCTGCGAGCAGAAGCTCCGCCATCCCCATGGCAACGTGATTGCCGCGCAAAAACTCCGGCACCGGCCAGCCCCACATCATGTGTCCCATGGACAGGTACATCAGCGCCGCGAGAAACGCAAGCGACCAGCAGAGCCTGCGCACCAGCTTCGGCGTCTCGTGATCCTCCAGTGCCTCCGCAGCGCTCCCGGTGCTCTTCTCCCGTCCCTTGAGCGATGCGCCGTAGCCCGCCGCGCACACGGCGGCGATGACGGCTTCGGGCTCTGCCGTGCCCTCCACGCCCATGGAGTTGGTCAGAAGGCTCACCGCGCATTCCTGCACGCCGGGGACGGCGCGCACCGCCTTTTCCACACGCGCCTGGCAGGCCGCGCAGCTCATGCCCGTAACATTGTACTGCTTCATACGATTCGAAGAATGCTCCTTTCCGCCTGTACAGCTTCGTCCGGCACTACCTCATCAGCTTCTGCAGCGTCGCGACCAGCTCGTCGATGACCTCGTCGTGACCCTCGCGGATATCGTGCGCCACGCAGGTGCGGATGTGGCTGGCCAGAAGCTCCTTATTGAAGGCATTCACCGCCGCATTCACCGCCGCCGACTGCACGAGGATGTCCGGACAGTACGCTCCGCTCTCGACCATGCCGCGGATGCCGCGGATCTGACCCTCGATGCGGTTCAGCCGATGTACAAGACCGATAATCTCCTCGGCGGAGCGCTCCTTCCTGCGCTCGGGAGCGCAGCAGCATGTTTTCTTTTCTTCCATGGGGATGACTCCTTCCTTTTGATACTGCCGTGTGTCGGGAAACCCTTTTTCGGTCGGGGGTGTACCCCCGAACCCCCCGGCTCGTTTTTGGGGGAACCCGTGAGCCCCCGCTTTTTCCCTTCGGGAGTGTCCCTTTGATACTGCCGTGTGTCAGGGAACCCTTTTGTGGTCGGGGGTGTACCCCCGAACCCCCCGGCTTTCGTTTTTGGGGGAGTCCCCCGAACCCCCGCTTTTCCTCTTCAGGAGTGTCCCTTTGATACTGCCGTGTGTCGGGGAACCTTTTTTCGCTCGGGGGTGTACCCCCGAACCCCCCGGCTCTTTTTTTGGGGAACCCGTGAACCCCCGCTTTTTCCTTTATTCCGGGGCTCTGCATATACCCCCTGTGGGTATGTATTATATACCCGTGCGGGGTATGTGTCAAGGGGCTCGTCCTACTTTTGTTCCCGCTTGACAGGAAAGCGTTTTTTCTGTATACTGCACTTAGGGTCGTGCGCTCATTTTCCGGTATTTCTATGCGGACTTTTCTGATGGATGGAGGGATGCTTCTTGGCTCGGGCTACGATTAAGGACGTCGCGGCATCGCTTGGCGTGTCTCTGTCCACCGTCAACAAGGCACTGTACGGAAAGCCCGGCGTCAGCGAGTCGCGCCGCGCTCAGATTCTCGACCGTGCGCGGGAGCTCGGGTATACGCCCAACCGCGCCGCACTCTCCCTTGCCCATGCCCGCATCCGTATCGGCGTTGTCCTGCCCACCGGCTGGACATCGTATTTCGAGCCCGTGCTGCACGGCATCGAGCGCGCCTTCCGCGAGCTGCGCGACTTCTCCGTCACCGGCGATATCCGTCACTACGATCCCGAGGACAACGCGCCGGCAAGGGTCCGGGAGCTCTTTCTCGAGCTCCGCTCCTCCTGCGACGCCCTCATTTTCTGCCCCAGTGAGCAGCATTCCTACCGCGAAGCGCTCATCGCCGTCCGGGAATTTCCCGTAGCCGTTGTCGGCGATGCCCGTCCCGATGCGCCCTGCCTCTTCAGCGTGGAGACCGCCGCCGAGGACTGCGCCGCACTCGCCGCCAATTTCTTCGAGCTGACCGCGCCGCCCGATGCCCTTCTGGCCGTCACCGCCGGATTTCCCGCTCTGGCGCCCCATGCGGCAAAGGTCGATACCTTTGAGCGCTGTCTCGGACGTCCCGTCCTGCGTCTCTTCACGGGCGACGACGACGACGCAGCCTATGCGCGAATGCGCGCCTGCCTGCAGACCCATCCGGAGCTTCGCGGCATCTACATCGCCACCTCCGCGGGCGAGGGCGTCTGCCGCGCCGTCCGCGAGTCCGGACTTTCCCTGCGCATCGCGGCGACCGATCTGACGCCCGCGCTGCGCGAATACCTGCGCGAAGGCGTGATCCAGGCCATTATCTATCAGAATACCTATCTCCAGGGCGCGCTGGCCGTGTTCACTCTCGCGGATTATCTCACGCTCCGCACCGCTCCCCCGCCTGTGAGACGGGTGCAGCCCCGCCTCTTCCTGCGCGAAAACTGCCCGGAGAGCTTTGCCTCCGCGGGGGACGACCTCGTTCTGCGCGGATAAACCATCACGAAAGCCTGTGTGCCGTTTATTGTGAAAACCTTTGTCTTTTTCGGTGACAGCGTGACGGAGGGCTGCTTTGAGCTCTTCCCCGCGTCCTGCGGCTTCGATACCGTGCGCCGCCCCGAGCTTGTCTTCCATGCGCTTCTGCGCCCCGGGCTTTCCGCGCGGTACGGAGACGTGCGCATCGTGAATGCCGGCCGGAGCGGTGACAACGCCCACCGCGCCCTTGAGCGTCTGGAGACGGACGTGCTGCGGGAGCGCCCGGATACGGTCGTCGTGAGCTTCGGCCTCAACGATGCCCTCCACCCGCCGGAGCGCTACGAGGAGGCACTCGGGGAAATGCTCCCCCGTCTTGTCCGTTCCTGCCGCACGATTTTCGTCACGCCCAATATGCTCAATACCTATGTGCATCCCGATACGCTGCCCTGTGCGCTGAAGATCGCGCGCAGAACGGCTCAGCTCCAGTCCTCCGGCACCTTCGACCGCTATATCGACTCGGCGCGGAGGATCGTGAAGGAATCCGGCGCCGGGCTTCTGGACTGGTACGCTCTCTGGCAGGAGCGCGCCCGCTCGGGGCATGACACCACGCTCGATCTGTGCAATTACATCAACCATCCCGCGCCCCGGCTGCATGCGGAGCTTGCGCGGCTCCTGCTGCCGCGTCTTGTGTGACCGTTCAAGGAGGAAGCCATGAGTTCAAATCCCTCATCCCGCAGTGTCGAACGCTCCATTGCAATGGAGATGCTGCCCGCAACCGTGCTTCGCGGCTGCATTGCGCTGGTTCTCCTCATCCTGACGCTGGCGGCGCGCTCTCTCTTCCGCTCCTCCGCCGCGCTGGCGGATGCCTATGCCGAAATCTACCGCTATGCCGCCGTCCTGCTCTCCGGCGCGTTCTCCTATCTCCCCTTCATCCTGGCAGAGGTACTGCTGTATGCGGGAATCGCGGGGCTGTGCCTCTATCTCGTGCTGCAGATCTTCTTCGCCATCATGAGGCCGGGAAAGCTCGCGAGGCTCGCGCGCATGGCGGTCAATCTCGCCGTTACGGCGGCGGGGCTGTGGTTCGTCTTCATGATGAGCTACGGCTTCTCCTACTACTGCTCGCCGCTGTCCGATCGCATCGGCCTTGAGACCGAGCCTACGGATACGCAGGTGCTGCACGACACGACGCAGTGGCTCATGGAGGAGGCCTGTGCCCTGTCCCGGACCGTCCCGCGTGACGAGAGCGGCTCCATGGTCTTCGCGGATTTCTCCTCCATCGCGGATACCATCGCCGGAGGCTACAATGCGCTGGCCTCCGAGTACGACCTCTACCGCTCCACCTACGCGCCTGTCAAGCGCGTGCGCTCCTGGTACGCGATGTCCTCCTTCGGCATCACCGGCATCTACATCCCCTTCACCGCGGAGGCTTGCGTGAATCCCGACAACACCGTCCCCGCCCTGCCCTTCACCATGGCGCATGAGATGGCGCACCGGCTGATGATCGCGCCCGAGGACGAGGCGAACTTCTCCGCCTTCCTCGCCTGCCGCGCGAATTCCGACCGCCGCGTCCGCTACTCCGCCTACTTCATGGCGTACCGCTACTGCATCAATGCCCTCTACGCAGCCGCTCCCGAGCTGTCCTACTCCGTCATGGCGCTCGCCACACCGGAGCTGAGCCACGATCTCGAGGAGCTGAACGCGCTCATACTGAAATACGCCTCCCCCGTGCAGGATGCGGGAGACGCCATCAACGATGCCTACCTGAAGGCCAATGACCAGAGCTCCGGCACGCAAAGCTACGGCGAAATCGTCGATCTCCTGGTCGCCCTCTACCGTGCGGAGCATGCGTCCTGAGTGACGCTTTCCCCCTTATTTAAAAGAAGGGACGCTCGCCTTTGCGTGTATCCCCCCCGGGCATCCGCCCCCCGGTGCTTTTTTTGAAGGGTGTATTTTCCCTTTCCCGCCCCTTTCTCCTTGCCTGGCACTTGCCAAGCCGCGGGGAAAATGGTATAATAAAACGCTTGATATGCGTTCGGCTCAGCCCCCTTTCGGAACAAAAAGTAAGGAGTGTGCTGTTTATGACACAACGAGACTGGGATGTATGCGTATGCGGCGGCGGCATCGCCGGCATTGCGGCGGCGATTGCGGCGGCGCGCACGGGCGCCTCGACCTGCCTGCTGGAGAAGGAATACGCGCCGGGCGGACTGGCCACGCTGGGGCTGGTCGTCATCTACCTGCCGCTGGACGACGGCGACGGCACGCTCATGTCCGGCGGCATCGCGGAAGAGCTGATCCGGCTTTCATGGAAGTATGCGCCGGTGCACCGCCTTCCGCCCGAGTGGACTCGTGACGCCACCTGCGAGGAGCGCGCGGGAAAGCGCTATCAGACGGAATTCTCCCCCGCGGCGATGATCCTCGCCTGCGAGGAGCTTCTCCTTGCCTCCGGCGTCACGATTTTCTACGATGCCCGCGTCACGGATGTACAGGCCGAAGGCGGGAAGGTTCGCTCCGTCACCGTAGCCGGAAAGCGCGGCCCCGAGGTCTTCCGCGCGAAGACCTTCGTTGACTGCACCGGAGATGCCGATTTATGCTTCTTCGCCGGAGAGCCGACGGCAGACGATGCGCAGAATGTCCGCACCTGTTGGAACTACACCTGTGACGGGCACTCCGTTTCGCTGCACATGCTGTCGGACTCAATGGATGTCTCGCATCTGCCCGAGGGGCACCGCACCTACTGCGGCACGACGCTGGAGGACATCTCCGCCTCCGTCATCGACGGACGGCGCGGCGTGCTCGAGCAGATGGCGCGGCTTCACGAGACGGAGCCCGGCTCCTACCCCTTCATCATTCCCGCCTTCCACGGGCTGCGCATGACGCGCCGCCTCAAATCCGCGGGCGAGGAGCTTACGGCGGGGCTTCATGAGCGTGTGTGGTTTTCCGATGCCGTCGGCATGATCGGCAACTGGACCTGCCTGCACGAGCGCTACTCCATCCCCTTCCGTGCGATTCACGCAAGCGTCAACGATAACCTCTACGCCGCGGGACGCGCCTGCGCCGCCGAGAAGAGCGGCTGGAACTTAACGCGCGTCATCCCGAGCTGCGCCGTCACGGGCGAGGCTGCGGGCACGGCGGCGGGACTGCAGGCACGTTCGGGCTCCGTGCCGGAGATCCGGGCTCTTCAGGACACCCTGAGGGCAAACGGCGTGCCGCTGCGCCCGGAGCTTTTCACCCGGGTGCGGGAAGCGTAAGCCTTTCCCCCCCTTTACGGTAAGACTGAACACTGGGGTTTTTCCCCCTTTATTTTTCGAAATACGCGCAAAATCTTGCGGCAAAAGATGAAAACGAGGAACCATATGAGCGAAAACAGGGAGCAATACAGCTGTGCGGTACTGATTCCCGCACTGAAGCCCGGAGCAGAGCTTACGGCGTATGTGTCCGAGCTTCTTGAGAGCGGCATCCCCCGCGTCGTTGTCATCGACGACGGGAGTCCGGCGGACTTCCGCCCGGTCTTCGATGCCATCGAGGCTCTGCCGGGTGCCGTTGTGCTTCGGCATGAGGTCAACCGGGGCAAAGGCTGTGCGCTGAAGACGGCGTATCGGTACTGCCTTTCATGTGCCGACATGCAGGACATCGCGGGTGTTGTCACAGCGGATGCCGACGGGCAGCATCTCGTAAAGGATGTGCTGAACGTGGCGCGTCTGACGCAGGCCGCCCGGGACTGCATCATCATGGGCACGAGGAACATCGGCCTTCCGCAGGTGCCTCCGCGCTCCAAGCTCGGCAACCGCGTCACGAGCTTCGCCTTCCACATTCTCTACGGAGCGGAGCTTGAGGATACGCAGACGGGTCTGCGCGGCTTCCCGCGCGGGCTTCTGGAATGGTGCTGCGACATCCGCGGCGAGCGCTATGAGTACGAAATGAACGTCCTCATCCGCGCCGTCCGTGACGGAATCAGATTTGAACAGACGGAGATCTCCACCGTGTATTTTGACAACAACCGCGGCTCGCATCTGAAGGCGGGCCGGGATTCCTGGCGCACCTTCCTCATTCTGATATCCGGGCTCGGCATGTATGCCGTATCCGCAGCCGCCTCCGCGGCAACGGATGTGGCCATGTTCTGGGTCTCCTACCGCTTCCTCTTTGCGGGACTGTCTCCGGCGGTCTGCTATCTTGCGGCAACGGTGCTGGCGCGCATCCTCTCCTCTCTGGTCAACTTCTCGATGAACCGGCGCTATGTCTTCCGATCGCAGCGCGGCAGCCTTTCGAGCATGAAGCGCTATTACATGCTCTGGCTGGGGCAGCTGCTCGTGTCGTATCTTCTCCTCCTCCTGCTGCAGAGCTTCATCCCTCTGCCGCCGGTCATCATCAAGGGTCTGGTGGACATTCTGCTGTCCATTGCAAGCTATCAGATTCAGCTGCGCTGGGTATTCTGCCCGGACAATAAGGAGCATGCCGCATGAAACAGGGAGCTATGTTTCGCATCGGACGCTTCGGCAGCCGCATCATCCATCCCGGCTGGAAGGTGGATGTGCAGCCTCCGGCGGAGCCGTCCGTCTACATCTGCAGCCATCACAACATGCACGGTCCCGTCACCGCGCTGACCTGGCTGCCCTTCCCCGTACGTCCGTGGGTTCTTTCCGTCTTCTTCGACTACCAGAGCTGCAAAAAGCAGTACTCGGAGTACACCTTCTCCAAGCGCTACGGCATGCCGCAGTGGCTTGCGACCTTCCTCGCGTCGGCGGTATCGGGCGTGGTGGCCGGAGTCGTGCATTCCGCCTGCGCCGTTCCCGTATGGCGCGGCAGCTCGAAGATCCACTCGACCTTCCGCGAAAGCGGAGACGCTCTGTGTGCGGGAGACAGCCTCCTCATCTTCCCGGACATCGCCTACTCCGCGGAGAACCAGGGCATCGGCGAGATCTACGAAGGCTTTCTGCTCTTAGGGCGTCTCTACGCCCGCGAAACCGGCAAGAACCTTGCCTTCATCCCGCTGTACTGCGATGAAAACACCCGTCACATCCGTGAGGGAAAGGCCATCGTGTACAACGCCTCCGCTCCCTCGAAGGATGAGCGCCGCCGCGTAGCGGGAGAGCTGATCGCCGAGATCAACGAGATGGCGTCCCGATCATAACCCTTCGGGCGGTTTTCCCCACTTTTTTGGGGGAAGCCGCCCTTTCACTCAAGACTGCCGTGTTT
>CAVGLF010000045.1:8449-13389 GCA_963630045.1 Butyricicoccaceae bacterium
GACACACGGCAGTCTCAAAAAAAACGAAAAACCGGGGTTCGGGGGGAGCACCCCCCCGAACCCCGGAACAGGTATCCTACTGCTCTTCGGTCTTCGATAACCGGTTCTTTTCCTTCTGATTGATGAAAAACACAATGACCCCGAGGAACATGATCAGCAGCCCCGTGACGAAGGGCATGAACTGGTTGTTCTGCATCGGAACGCCGAACAGCTCAAATCTCCTGCCCTCCGTGCGCAGCATGAACTGCGTCGCGTAGACATTTCCCAGAACGGCGGCGACCGTGGCAGATGTCGAGCAGAAGCTCAGGTATATCGTCTGGTTCTTCCGCGGAATGTTGTAAAACGACATATTCGCCGTGACCAGATTGATGGCGGGGGACATGACGAAGTTCAGGAGATTCACCGCAACGTAGACCCACATCTTCCCCTCCGTTACAAAGGGATAGAGGCAGTAGAACGCGCCGTACAGAAGCAGCGCCTTCCAGAAGACTGCGAGCCACGACGTGCGGTTGATGTACCTCGCCCACAGGGGCGCCAGCAGCAGCAGAACCGGCACATACAGCGCCGCGTTCAGATTCAGAAAACCGTAGCTGTAGTTCAGCGTGCTCAGCAGATAGACGCTGTAGTAGGAGCCCGTCGTCGTGGCGAAGAGATTCCACAGAAATACGATCAGCACGCTTTGCAGGTACCTTTTCTCCCGAAACGGCTCCGTGACCAGCTCGCGCAGACGCGGAGGCTTCGTTTCCGGATAGGGATACTCCCGGATGCGCGACAGCAGCCGGATGTCCAGACAGGCAAAGCAGAGCGCCGCGCCGCGCAGCACCATCAGACCCAGCATCTTCTGTCCGTGCGCCGTGAAGGCATCCGTGACGAAGCCTCCGATGAGGATCAGACCGTTGGACAGAAGCGACGACAGCCGCTGATTGACCGAAAAGTAATGAGCCCTCTCCCTGTCCGGGATGCTCTGGATGTGCCATACGGAAAAGCCCGGGCTCGTGCAGGCGGACACCGCATTCAGCAGAGCCTGCAGCCCCAGCATGATGTAGACCCTCGAGCGCGTCTCGATCGGAAGATTCGCCGCAATGCCCATCATCACGATGTTTAAGATGTACACCGTCGCGCGGGAAAATATCAGAAGCCGCTTGCGCGTACGGAACCGCTCGAGAATCATCGGCGAGATCAGCTGGAACATGCTGCAGACCTGGATGACGATATTCACCAGACCGATCTGCACCGTTGTCGCATCCAGCAGCAGAAACAGTCCCGTGAAGAAGTTTCCTCCGACGAGATTGGCCTGAATGCTGTTCGCGCAGTTCTCCGCGATGATCAGCGCACGGTTCTGCGCAAGCTCGTCCTCTCCCGTAAGCCGGTCGCGCAGACGCCGCTTCAGAAGGCTCAGCTCTTCTCTCTTGATCATATGGTGCGCACACCCCTCCCCCTTTTTATGTCTGCATCCCCTTTTTTCTCTTCATAATGTCATAATACGGCACAACGGGAGAAAAAGCAAGGGAAAACACATAAGCGTAATAGCCAATTTCCCCCGATACTTTTTAGATACTATGACGGTAAAGGAGCTTGAACGGATATGGAATACATGCAGGTCACGATTTACACGAACACGGCGGGCATCGAGCCTTTGACACTGGCGCTCTCCAATGAGGGCATCAACGGCTGCGCCATCGAGGACGCGGCGGATTTCGAGGAATTCCTGCGCGACGTCACTCCGCACTGGGACTATGTGGACGAGAATCTGCTCGCGCATATGCAGCATGCGGAGACGACGGTGAAGGTCTTCCTCCCGAAAAACGCTCAGGGAGCCGAGCAGCTCGCCACCGTGCGGAGCATTGCGCAGCGGCTCGGGGAGACGGGGCTCTACGGACGCATGCAGGTGGAGCTGGAGGACGTGCAGGACGAGGACTGGGCCGGCGCGTGGAAGAAGTACTTCAAGCCCATCGAGGTGGGCGACACCTTCCTGATCAAGCCCTCGTGGGAGCCCTGCCCGGATACCGATCGCCATGTGCTGGAGATGGATCCCGGCAACGCCTTCGGCTCGGGAACGCATGAGACGACGCAGCTGTGCGTGACGCTTTTGGAGCATGCTGTGCAGCCCGGTGCGCGCGTGCTGGACATGGGCTGCGGCTCCGGCATCCTCGCCACGGCGGCGCTGCTGTGCGGCGCGGAAAGCGTCACGGCAGTGGACATCGACGAAGCCGCCGTCAAGACGGCGGGCGAGAATCTGGAGCGCAACGGCTTTACGTCCTACCGCACCCTCTGCGGAAACGTCCTGGCGGACAGCTCCCTCGAGGAGAAGATCGGCACGGGCTATGACGTCATCCTCGCGAACATAGTTGCGGACGTCTTGATTGCGATGAGCCCCCTCTTTTCCCGCCAGCTCAGAAAGGGCGGCACGCTGATCGTCTCCGGCATCATCGGCACCCGCGCGCTGGAGGTACGCTCCGCGCTGGAGAAGGCAGGCTTTGCGGTCACGCGTGAGGAAAAGAAAAACGACTGGGTCGCCTACGCCCTCAGCTGACCCCCGCTCCTCCCCTCCCCCCTTTTGGCCGGGGAGCCCGGACGGTCGATTTTCCGATGCTGCCCGGGGCCTGCGTGATGGGGCTTTATAGCCCTAAAAGGGGGGCTTCTTGCGACTGAAACCTCCCCGGGGCGTTCTTGTTTTTCCTCATCGGAAATGCGCCCCCCGGCAAAAAACATCACGGCAGCAGGCATAAACACAAAAAAGGAAAAGGCCGCGGCACTCCAAAAAACGGAGGGCCGCGGCCCTTATTCTGAAAATATCTGCCGGGCGAAAAATCACGCGGCGGGGTGAAGCGCACCCTTCGCCTGGTACGGGGAATGTTTTTTTAAAAGGGAGGGCTTAACACCGCGCGGGGTTTATTTATATCCCGGCGTCCCGTGCGGATTGCACAGGGATCGCTTACTTGCCGGCCTGCATCTCGGCTACGGCATCCAGAACGGCATCCGCCATGTACTCAAGCTGCTCCTGCGTCAGGTCGTAGACCGGCAGATGGGTAAAGCGGCGGTAGAAGACCTCCTCGGTGTTGGGGCAGGTCTCGGCGATGGCTTCCACGTCATAGCCCAGCTGACGGACGATGTCGAAGCGATAGAGCGGTCCGAAGTGCGGAATCTGGGTGACGCCGCGCTCCTCGAGCTTTTTCTTGAGCACCTGAATGTCGCCGCCGGCGCGCTCGGGGTCGATCTGGAGCTGGTAGAGATGGAAGGTGGGCTTGATTTCGTCGTCGCCCAGAAGCTGCGGGACGATGGCATCGCAGGAGGCGAAGCGCTCGGTCAGGTAACGGGCATTCGCAGCGCGCTCGGCGATAATCCTGTCAACACGCGCCAGCTGCGCCATGAGGCCGATGGCCTGAATCTCGGTCGTGGAGGCGTTCAGCGCGACAAAGGGACCGAATTTGCCGGGCAGCAGCTCGACGTCATAGAGCCAGTCCTTGATTCTGCGGTCGAAGGTGGTGCCGAAGAAGCGGCAGCGCTTGATATACGGACGGAACTCCTCGATGTTGGTGGTCAGGATGCCGCCCTCGCCGAAGGACGTGATGTTCTTGACCTCGTGCAGGGAGAAGGCCGTGAAGTCGGCGATGGTGCCGATCTTGCGTCCCTTGTACTCGCCGCCGAAGGCATGCGCGGCATCCTCAAGGACGGTGATGCCGTGTCTGTGGGCGATTTCGATGATGGCATCCAGGTCGCAGGGATAGCCGCCGATGTCGACGGGCATGATGACCTTCGTCCGGGGCGTGATCTTGCGCTCGAGATCGGCGGGATCCATGTTCAGCGTGCGGGGATCGACGTCGCAGAAGACGACCTTCGCGCCGACGGCCAGCGGATAGGCCATGGTGGCGATGAAGGTGATGCCGGGGACGATGACCTCATCGCCGGGGCCCAGGTTCAGATAGCGATGCGCGATCTCAAAGCCGGCGGTGCAGTTGGGAACGAAGGTCGAGGCCTCCGTGCCGAGGTACTCATCGACAGCGGCCTCCGCCTCTGCAACCTTGGTATCGAGCGAGAGCTTTGCCGGCGGCGCGGATACCTCCGCCAGAGCATAGATCTTCTCACGCACCTCGGCCAGCGCGCGGTCATGCGCCTCGCCCGAGCCGCCCATGAGGAACTCGACGATGCTCATCAGGTCTTTCGCGTTATAGTTTTCGCCTACGGCAGCCCACGGAACCCGGGTCTCGCCGGTATTGTAGCGGAAATCGGATGCTTTCTTCTTAGCCATAACAAAACCCTCCGTAAAATGATTCTGGATGGATGTTCTCCTGAATACAGTATAGCATAGAACTCCCGGAAATGCAAGTGAATTTATGCAATGAATGGATTAATGTTTGCAGCGATATATGGCACAGGCTATTCAGAAAGTTTATGGCGTACGCATCTCAGCGGCGTACGCGGACGCATCTCAGCGGCGTACGCGGACGCATCACGCGCAAAAAAGCGCTTGCAATCCACGCACGGGCGTGATATAATAACTTGCATACGCCGGTGTGATGGAATTGGCAGACGTACGGGACTCAAAATCCCGCGGTGGCGACACCGTGCGGGTTCGACCCCCGCCACCGGCACCAAAGCAAAGATAATCCGAACCAGATCTTCGTAATTGGAGACGGGTTCGGATTATTTGTTTTCTTTGAGCGTTTCGAGGATACGCACTTCCGAAACGGTGTGGTCAAGCGTCCGGAATCCAAACCGAGAGGGCCGAGAAAACCGAAACGGAAAAAGGAGGGTAACTGTGAGGAACATCAAAAGCTGTGAATTCAACATGGACACGGGCTGTGTGGAGCTGCGATTTCTGGACGGCGGCATGATCTCCATCGACTGCACCGCCGTGGAGAACGAAGTGGCGGACAATCGTTTCCAACGGTCGGAGCTGGACTACCTCATCTACAACGACCCGCTGGCGTATGCCGACC
>CAVGLF010000046.1:0-2619 GCA_963630045.1 Butyricicoccaceae bacterium
TCGTCGAAGCTCGCGAAGTAAACCGTCTGTGCATCGATGCCGTTCTTTTCGATCCACTCCTCCGCAAAAACCGAGATGCGGTTGTTCTCCAGCAGTCCGATTTTTTTGCCGTCAAACGTGGACGGAATGCCCGCGACCATGGAGGTATCGGATGCGTGCCGGAACAGATAATACTGATCCGTCTCCATGGGCGTGTCCGGGAAGAGCATCAGCTCCCGGCGCTCGGGCGTTTCGGACATGCCCGCCATGATGTCGATCTCGCCCCGGCAGAGCATGTCATACAGCTCCGCCCACGTGCCCGGGACGTATTCGTACTCCCAGTCCGTATAGTCCGCGAGCTTTTGCAGATAATCGTAGGCATAGCCGCTCTTGATTCCGTCCGCATCTCCCTCCTGGAAAAGATCGCTCTCAAACCAGCCGACTCTGACCGTCCCGTCCTGTGTCCGCGATGCAAATGCGGACTCCGGCAAAAGGGTCAGCAGCATCAGCACGGTGCAGACGGCGGCACATATTCTCCCAAAACGAAGCTTTCTCATGTCAACTGCGCCAAAAAAAATCAACTATAACGGCGCAAGCCCTCTTCCTTTCGTCATATTTTCCGGCTTCCGGCTTCAGGCCCATGCGGAAGCCGATTCGTCCCTTGTGGTTTTTTAGTATATCCGATTCTCTGCCGGATTGCAAGCACGAAATATCGGATTTTCGCCGAAAGTCTTGCAGGAAGGGCTCACGGGTCCGGCTTGCAATATGCTGTTTGCAAATTCCGATCTCTGTGGTATAATGCAGATTGGAACAGTACTGCGGCTCATAACCCGGCAGGAAAAAAAGGAGGAAGTTTTCCTTTTGAAACGAAACAGGCAGCGGAGTCTCCGCGCGATGGCTCTTGTCCTTCTGCTGATGCTGCTTTCAGGCTGCGCACGGACGCAGGGAGGCATGATCACGGATTTTGCGGACTTTGACTCGCCCGACATGCGTCTGGGCATTGCGACCGGCACACAGCCGCATTTTCTGGCGGAGGAGCTCTTTCCCTCCGCGCAGCTTGTCCCGTATAACAGCTTCGTCGATGCGCTGAATGCCGTCAAAACCGGAAAGGCGGACGGCTTCGCTTTCACGAGCGCGATTCTCCAGGAATTTGTCCGCGAGGATCCGGATGTAACCGTCATGGACGGCTCCTACGGCTCCGTGCTGATTTCGGCGGGTCTTGCTTTGGGGAACACCGAGCTGTGCGAAAAAGTGAACCGCCAAATCGCAGGGCTCCGGGAGGACGGAACACTTGCGGACATGGAGAAGCGCTGGATTGAGGACGGCGCCACCGAAATGCCGGAGCTTGCGAAGCCCGAGCATACGGAGGGGACGCTGCGCATCCTCACGGAGGGCGTGCAGAAGCCCTTCTCCTTCAATGCCGGAGGCACCTACGTCGGCTTCGACATCGAGCTCGGCGCACGCATCGCCTACAGCCTCGGCATGGACTACAGGGTCATCACGATGAGCTTCGGCTCGCTCATTCCCGCGCTCAACAGCGGAAAGGGCGACATCATCCTCTGTGACTTGAACGAAACCGAGGAGCGTGCCCGCGAGATTCTCTTCTCGGATTCCTATTACACGGCCGATGTCTCCATCCTCGTCAGACGCGACCGCTATGCACCTTCCGCGGGCACGGCGGACTCCGGGGCGGCCGCCTCCGGGACGACCCTCGCGGATAAGTTCCGCGCCACCTTCATCACGGAGTCCCGCTGGAGGCTCTTTGTGCGCGGCATCGGCGTGACGGTGCTCATTAGCGTCTGCGCCTTCGTGCTGGCGTCGCTGTGGGGCGCGGCACTCGTGTGGCTCTCCCGAAGCCGCCACCGGCTGTGCCGGGGCTTTGCCGCAGTCTACTGCAAGCTGATATCGGGCATTCCCATGCTGGTATGGCTGATGATCCTCTACTACATCGTCTTCGGCAGGACGGAGCTTTCGGGCATTTTCGTAGCGGTCATCGGACTGGGGCTCGTCTCGGGCGCGCCGCTTTGCGGCATATTCCGCACGGGGCTGGAGTCCGTGGATTCCGGGCAGCTTGAGGCCGCCGCCGCGCTGGGCTTTACGCCGTCGGAGATTTTCCGCCGCATCATCCTCCCCAGGCCGCACGTCATATCTTCGATCTGTACTCAGGGCAGTTCGTCGCGCTCACGAAATCCTCCTCCATTGTCGGCTACATCGCCGTCGAGGATCTCTCAAAGGTTTCGGACATCGTGCGGAGCCGCACCTATCAGCCCTTCTTCCCGCTCATCGCCACGGCGCTCCTCTACTTCGCCATCACGGAGCTCCTCATCGCCCTCCTGCGCCTGCTGCGGCGCGCACTCGACCCCGGAAAGCGCCGTCCGCTCCTGCGGGGCGTCCGCCGGCGCGATGCCTGACGGCTCTCCGCCCCCCCTTTTTTTCAAAGACAGCATATCATTCGGCACAGGGCCGTATATCGGAAATCCCATCCCGCTTCGCCGCAGGATGGGATTTTTTCATGCGGCGCGGCCCCCCCTTTGAGCCCGCTCATCTGCTTCCTTTTTTAAAAAAGCAGCTTGCTCTCTGCCGCCTCCGGCGGCGTCAGGCTCCGGCGACTTTCAGATTCTCCCTGCGGTACTGGCGGGG
>CAVGLF010000046.1:2697-13324 GCA_963630045.1 Butyricicoccaceae bacterium
GCAATGGGGTCCTCCGTGGAGCTCAGAAGAAATTTGGCGCGCTCCACCCGGGCGTACTGGATGTAGGTCGTGACGGACACGCCCATTTCCTCCTTGAACTTCCGGGACAGATGGGATTCGGAATACCCGGTCTGCCTGGCCAGAATGCCCAGGGAAAGCGGCTGATCCGTGTGGGATTCAATGTAGTCCCGGCAATTCTGAATCTGAACGGATACATGGGGATTGGTGCGGTGCTTATGCACGCGCATGATGAAATCCTCATACATGGCGTGATTGATGGACTGCAGCTCCGTGATGGTTTTGCACTGAACCATGCTCTGGATATAGCTGTCGCCCACCCTGTAGGCCGTGTCCGGGGAGATTCCCGCCTGGATTGCCTCGCGTACGCACAGGGAGGTAAAGCTGGTGCAGCTGACGATGGCCTGAAGGATCGGATCCTTGCTTTCCGCGCGGACTCCGCCGGACATCAGCCCCACACGGGCAATGGCGCTCTGATAATTCAGATCCCCCTCCCGCACCATGTTCAGAAGAACCCGCTCCGCAAGCCAGATGCGCATCCTGTCGTGCTCCGGCTCGGCCTGCATCGCTTCGCGGCGCGAATCCCCTTTTCGGAAGTGCAGGTCGCTGCGGTTCAGCTTTTTCCCCGTGACACAGTAGTGTACCATCAGGGCGTACTGGAAAAACAGCACGGAGGAAACCACGGGCAGCTCCTGCATCAGATCCAGATACTCCTGCCGCCAGATCTGCTCCGTATCAAAATCCGGGATAAACTGCTCCAGTGTTTTTACGGATATCTCGGAATTGAATACGGGACCCAGGACATAGACGGCGCAGGGCACTCCCTCCCGCTGTTCAAAAACGGCGCACCACATGAGTCCCGTCTCTCCTCCCAGTACCAGAGGCGCCGTGTACCTGCCGCAGTGCTCCACCATATAGGCCTTATTCCCGGTGTACTCGAATACCTTATCCAGAATCAGATGCTCGCTGTTCGTGCCGATCAGATGACCGTCCGTGTCGTATTTCCACAGACAGATATTGGTTCCGCACCCCAGCAGCTGCTCCATCAGAGCAAGATTCCCATCCAGTTGCCATGTGCCCGGCATTTTTTCATCATATCCTTTCACCGCTTCCGATTTTAAGAGTACCACATTTTTGCCCGAAATGCAAGATTTTTGCCGTAATTTCAAATATGACAAATATTTTGTAGTTCGAGCATGAATTTTGTTTACAATTCTCCGGCTTTTCTCTTACAATGGAGCTGCAATCAAAGGGGTGATATGCCCCGATCAACAATTTTTAGGAGGAAGCGACATGAGTTCGGGTACCGCAACCAAGGCAGGCTGGCTGAGCAATGCCTTCACCAGCTCAAAGTGGGATTCCAAGATCAGTTCCGCCAATACGACAAAGAAGGAGCTGTGGCTGGGCTATGTGCTGGGCGTCTGGGGCATGATGATGACCAGCTCCATCGTCAACAGCTATTTCAACCAGTACCTCACCGACGTAATCGGCTTCGACTCCACAAAGGGTGCGTGGATTGCATCCTTCATGGTGCTGTTTCCCGTGATATCCAAGTTCATCGATGCCGTTACCAATCTGATCATGGGCAAGATCATCGACTCCACCACCTGCAAGCAGGGCAAGGTTCGTCCCTGGCTGCTGATTTCCGCGCCGTTCGTTCTCGTCAGTGTCATCCTGCTGTTCTGGATGCCCTTTACAAAGCCGGTTCATCAGGCCATCTGGATCATCATTGCCTTTAACCTGTATTACAGCGTCAGCTATACCATCTGGAACATGTCCAAGGAGCTGATGCCCGCCCTCTCCACCCGAAACGTGAACCAGCGCAAGAATCTGTCCATGGGCGCGCAGATCGTGGGCAATGTGGGTACCGGCATCGTTTCCATTCTGTTTCCCACCATTCTGGCAGCCGTCTGCGCCGCAGTCCACGGCAACAACGCCGAAGGATATCTCATCAGCATGTCCGTCATCGCCGTGCTGGCGGTCTGCACCACCTTCATACAGTATTTCTACACCCGTGAGCGCGTAACCGAGGAGCGCCGCAACCAGAGAGGCATTGCAGCCGAACAGGCCGAGCATCTGGAGCATCACCAGAAAGAGGCAAGCATGTGGGATCAGTTCCGGGCCTGCCTGAAGAGCAAATACTGGATTATGTTTGCCCTGATTGTTCTGGTTTTCAACATCTGCGGCAATCTGAGAAACATCTCCCTGATTTACTACTCCGGCTGGGTGGTCAACGGCAACGCCTACGGACAGGTAGCCGCCATTCAGGCCAAGTTCCAGATGATCGCCCTGTCCCCCATGGGCCCCGGCATCCTGCTGATGCTGCCTCTGGCCAAAAAGTACGGCCGTACCAAGACCATCTGGATCACCTCCATCCTGACGATCGCCGGCTCCGTTCTGGCCTATATGAGCATGGGCAAGGGCGTCATGATCTACGCCGGAACCGCGCTGGCCGCCATCGGCAATATCTCCTTCAGCTACATGATCATGACCTTCATGGGCGACATCATCGATCAGGTGGAATGGAAGACCGGCGTCCGCACCGACGGTCTGACCGGAAGCTTTATCAGCGCGCTGACCATGATTGCCGTCGGCATTGCGCAGGGTCTGTTCAATCTGGGTCTTATGGTCACGGGCTATCTGCAGCCCCAGCAGATCGGCACCTCGGCTGACGGCGTCGCACTGTATGCCGATCAGGCCGCGTCTGCCGTAAACTGGATCAACCTTGCCTATCAGGGAAGCTTCGTCATCGTCGGTATCGTCGTATTCTTCATGTTCTGCTTCGTATTCAAGGTTGAAGACGACATGCCGAAAATTTCCCGCGAGCTTCAGGAGCGCAGAGTGGCTGAATGCGCCAAGCTGGGCATCGAGTACATCCCGGCCGACGAGCTGGAGCGCCGCGAGCGTGAGGAAGCGGATCGTCAGACCGAAGAGAATCGAATTGCCGAGCTGAAGGCATACTGCGAAAAGAAGGGACTTGACTTCGAAGCTGAGAACCGGAAGGTTCTGGATAAGCGTGCGGCACAGCAGGCAAAGGCTGCTGCCAGGGCTGCGAAAAAGGCAAAGAAGTAAGCTCACTGCAGCGGAAATCCCGCGATGCTTCCAGCATCGCGGGATTCTGTGTAAATACAAGGAATGTTTCGATTTTATTAAAAGGAGTACATCCGATGGCTTTTCCGAGAGATTTTTTATGGGGTGCCGCAAGTGCAGCCGCGCAGATTGAGGGCGGATGGAATGAGGACGGACGCTCCCCTTCCGTATGGGACATGATGCCGGAGGGCAAAATCAACAATAACGAAACCTGCCGCGTCGCCTGCGATCACTATCACCGCTGGCGCGAGGACGTGGCGCTTATGAAGCAGATCGGTCTGAAGGCATACCGCTTCTCCGTAAGCTGGAGCCGCGTGATTCCCCGTCCGGGTGAGATCAACGAGCAGGGACTCGCCTTCTACAGGAATCTGGTGGAGGCGCTGACGGAAGCGCATATCGAGCCGATGATTACCCTGTTCCACAGCGATCTGCCCCGGTGGGTCTTTGAAAAGGGCGGGTGGCTCTGCGAGGAGACGCCGGAGGACTTCGCCTTCTTTGCCCGCACCATGTCCCGGGCACTTTCCGACAAGGTGCGGTACTGGTTTACTCTGAACGAGCCGCAGTGCTTTCATAACGATTTTCTGGATCTGGCGGGAAAGCAGGGAGACGAGGCTGCGGCGCAGGCTGCCTGCCGCAGCATTCTGCTCTGCCACGGACGGGCGGTGCAGGAGCTGCGCGCGGCTGCGAAGCAGCCTCTGAAGATCGGCATGGTCATTATGGGACTGCCCGTTGAGGCCATACCCGGTGCATTGAGTGAAGCGCAGGCCTTCGGCCTCATGGCCTCCGATGCAGGCGGATATATGGGCATGACCCGCTGGATTGACCCGGCGATCTCGGGCAAAGTTCCGGACAGCATGAAGGACGTCCTTTCGGAGGAGGATCTGCGGATCATTCACCAGCCTCTGGATCTGTTTGCCGTAAATGCCTACGGCTCCGCGAACTTTTATGCCCGTCCCGGACGGCCGAATCCTCTGGTGTATCCCGGACTTCCCAAGTCCCACATCGGCATGCCCATCCGTCCGGATTGTCTGTACTATATGGCGAAGTTCGCGTGGCAGCACTATCACCTGCCGGTTCTCTTCACGGAGAACGGCTTTTCAAACATCGACTTCGTAATGCGCGACGGCAAGGTTCACGATCCTCAGCGCATCGATTACATTCATACCTATCTGGGCGCAGTGCGCCGCGCCATCGATGAGGGAATCCCGGTGGAGGGATATCTGTACTGGTCGATTCTCGATAATTTCGAGTGGTTCAAGGGATACGATATGCGGTTCGGTCTCATCTATGTGGATTACCGGACCCAGACGCGCACGCTCAAGGACTCCGCATATGATTATGCCGAAATCATCCGCACCAACGGAGACAGCGTGTAACGCGAAAAAAGGAAGGACAAGACATCATGCAGACATATATCAGACCCGGTGAGATCTGGCAGGATACCGCAGGCCGTCGGATTGAGGCTCACGGCGGCAGCATGCTTTATGAGAACGGAGTCTATTACTGGTATGGCGAGGATAAATCCCATACCAGCAAAAAGGGTAAAATCTGGACCTGGGGCGTGAGATGCTACCGTTCCCGGGATCTGGTGAACTGGGAGGATCTTGGGCACATCGTCAAGCCTGCCCCGGAGGATAAGAACAGCCTGTTTTATCCCAACCGCCGTCTGGACAGACCCCATATTCTGAAAAATCCCAAAACGGGGAAATATGTGCTGTGGCTGAAATACAGCGACAAGGCACATTTTGCGATTCTGACCGCCGACAGCCTGACGGGGCCGTATACAACGGTACAGCCCTTCTTCCAGCCCGAGGGACGGAAGGCCGGAGATTTTGACCTGGCCATGGACGAAGCCGACGGAAGCGGCTACCTGTATGTCGACCTTGACCACAGGGATGTGCTGGTATACAGGCTGACCGATGACTACTGCAATATAACAAGCGAAAAGGCCGTGATCTATACGGGGCTCAGGCCTCCGTTCTCCCGGGAGGGCGTTACCCACTTTACCCACGGCGGAAGGCACTACCTTCTGACCAGCGGAATGATCGGCTACGTGCCGAATCCCAGCGAGGTGGCCGTATCCGACAGCTTCATGGGTCCGTTTACGGTACTGGGAGACCCCTGCGTGGAGGATGCATCCTCCGCCACCTTCAACTCTCAGGCCAGCTGCGCGTTCCGGGTGGAGGGAAGCGACCGCATTATCGTCATGGCGGATCGCTGGCTTCCGCAATATGAGATGACCCGTGAAAAGTACGATGCCTTCGTGCGGGCCATCTACAGCCGCTATGACAAATCCTGCAAGGCGTCCCTCAGGGATATGCGCATCATGCTCACCTCCCCCATGCTGGGCAGTGCGGACACGTCCATTGCCAATTATGTCTGGCTTCCCGTGGAGTGGGAACAGGATATGCCCCGGCTTCGCTGGCGTGATCAGTGGAACCCGGCAAAACTGTGAAGCAAAGGAGAAGTCTCATGGATCAACTGTACGGAACACTTTCCCCAAACCCCACCGAGTCGGAGCTTCGCCACCGTGCGCTGGCGCGTGAGGCCGCGCAGGAGGGCTTTGTTCTTCTGAAAAATGAGAATCACGCGCTGCCCCTGACCTCCCGAAGGATCGCCCTGTACGGCATGGGCGCCCGCAAGACCGTGAAGGGCGGCCTCGGCAGCGGCAGCGTGGAGGAGCGATACAGCGTCAGCATCGAGGAGGGTCTTGAAAGCGCCGGCTTCGAGATTACCACCCAAGGCTGGCTGAACGATTACGATGCCGAATATGCGTCGGATTATCAGACGTATCACGACATGGTGGAGGAGGATGTCCGGGGACTGACCAATCCCTTGCAGATCATCCAGCGGGCTCACAGCCATGTGTTCCGCTACCCCAGCGGCAGACTTGTATCCCGGGCAGATATCGAGGAAAGCGGAACGGATACGGCCATCTATGTACTGACGCGGCAGGCGGGAGAATGCAACGACCGGATGCCGGAGCCGGGCGACTACTTCATTACCGACATCGAGCGGGAGAATCTGAAAATTCTGGCAGAGGCCTATGACAGAGTGATTCTGGTCATCAATGTGGGCGGCCTTATCGACATGGCGTTTCTGGATGAGATTCCGGGCATCAGCGCGGTGGTGCTCTTCGTCCAGGGCGGCGAGGAAGGCGGCAATGCTCTGGCGGACGTACTCTCCGGCAGGCGGAGCTTCTCGGGAAAGCTCGCGGATACCATCCCCATGCGCTACGAGGATATCCCGTTCGGCGGCGAATTCAGCTGCTTAAACGGCGATCTCGAAAACGAATACTACAAAGAGGGCATCTATGTCGGCTACCGCTGCTTCGATTCCTTTGATAGGCCGGTGCGCTACCCCTTCGGCTTTGGCCTGAGCTATACGGATTTCCGCCTGAATACCAAGTCTGTTGACGTCAGGGAAACGGCTGTTGCGGTTAAGGTGGAGGTGACCAATACCGGCGATTTCCCCGGAAAGGAAGTGGTGCAGCTCTATGTATCTGCCCCGGAGGGCAGCCGAAAGAAGGAATACCAGCGGCTGGTGACCTTTGGGAAAACAGCGGAGCTGCAGCCGGGTGCTTCCGAAATCCTGACACTGGAGTTTGACCTGTCGGAGTGCGAAAGCTACTGTGAGGAATCCTCTCAGTGGGCACTGGATGGGGGACGTTATCTCGTCCGGATTGGAAACAGCAGCCGCAATACGGTAGTTGCCGCCGCAATCGAGCTGGAGGAACGGGTCGTCCTTCGGCAGTGCCGCAGCTGCTGCGCCGCCTCTGACGATCTGGGAGACTTTGCACCGGAGAATTCCCGTACAGAGGCTTTTGCAGATGTTCCCGTACTACAGGTAAAAGCCTCCGCATTCAAAACGGTGATTGTGGACTATCGGGAGCCAGAGTTTGCGGAGACGGAACAGGAAAAGGCAATTCTGGACAGCCTGACGCCGGAGGAGCAGGCGTGGCTCCTTCAGGGCGGCGCTCTGCAGAATGTACCCCGGGGCGCTCTGGATATCCACGGAGCGGGCGGAAAGACCACGACATCACTGCTGGATCGGGGCATCCGCAACGTGGTGTTCTCCGACGGCCCCGCCGGCGTGAATATCGCGAATCAGGTCAAGGCTCTGCCCTCGGGCGGCTTCGCGCCCTCCCAGGTGCCGGAGCGATACAGCTGGGGCGTAATGGGTGCGGCCATGAAGGCGAAGCTCGCCCAGATTCCCGGACAGATCGTATACCGCTACGCCACCGCATGGCCTGTGGAGCTGCTGCTGGCTCAGAGCTGGAACACGGAGCTGGTTCATCGGATCGGGCTGGCCGTGGGTGAGGAGATGGAGGCCTTCGGGATCACCGTATGGCTTGCTCCCGGCATGAATATCCACCGCAACCCCCTGGGCGGCAGAACCTTTGAATATTACTCCGAGGATCCCGTCCTCACCGGCGAAATGGCGGCGGCGCTGACCCTCGGCGTCCAGAGCCGCAGGGGCGTGGGCACCTGCCTGAAGCACTTCTGCTGCAACAATACCGAGGACAACCGCAACGGCATCAGCAGCAACGTATCGGAGCGCGCGCTTCGGGAAATCTACCTGAAGGGCTTTGAGATTGCCGTACGGAAGAGCCATCCGCGGGCCGTTATGAGCAGCTACAACCAGCTCAATCACATCTATACCGCCAATCGTCATGATCTTCTGACCGATATCCTGCGCTGCGAATGGGGCTTTGACGGCTTCGTCATGACCGACTGGTACAGCACCAATGCCCGCGCGGCCTCCCCTGCCCTGTGCGCGCCTGCCGGAAATGATCTGATTATGCCCGGCAGTGATTTTGACCGGCAGGGCATCCTCGAGGGCATCGAAGGCGAACACATTTCCCCGGACGCTGTCCGCCGCAGCGCGGGACGCGTTCTGAGAATGATGCTGGACGCGAACACGCCCGTACTGACAAAAGAGGGAGTAAACTGCATATGAGAAGGATTCTGAATTTCGATTCGGGATGGCGTTTTTCCAAGACCGGAGAGGTTCCTCAGACGCTTCCGGACTGGGAGGAGCTCTCCCTGCCCCACACCTGGAACGCATCGGACGGTCAGGACGGCGGCAACGACTACTGGCGGGGCACTGCCATGTACTGCAGGCAATTTGCAAGGCCGGAGCACGCCGGCGCGGCCTTCCTTGAGTTTGCGGGCGCCGCCATGACAGCGGACGTTTATCTCAACGGACAGCATCTGGCACACCACGAGGGCGGCTATTCCACCTTCCGGGTGGATATTACCCGGCAGCTGCAGGAAAGCAATCTGCTGTGCGTAGCGGTGGACAACGGCGTCAATGACCGGGTATATCCCCAGAAGGCGGACTTCACCTTCTACGGCGGCCTGTATCGGAGCGTCCGTCTGATTCTCGTCCCGGAGCGCCACTTTGAGCTGTGCCTCAACGGTACGCCCGGCATCAAAGTGACGCCCAGGGTGGACGGCAGGAACGCCGCGGTCACCGTGGAGACCCTGCAGACCGGCGAGGGAGACGTAACCATCACGGTTGCCGGACAGAAAAAGACCGTTCCGAGTGTGAACGGTCACGCAGAAGCGGAATTTATCATTGAAAATGTCCGGCTGTGGGACGGCATCCGCGATCCCTATCTCTATACCGCCGCGGCGGAATTCGGCGGCGACGGGATCAGCACCCGCTTCGGCTGCCGCACCATCGCCTTCGACGCAAATCAGGGGTTCCTTCTCAACGGCCGGAGCTATCCGCTCCGGGGCGTTTCCCGTCATCAGGACCGCCGTGGTCTGGGCAATGCCCTGACCATGCGTGAGCATCGCGAGGACATGGAGATCATCCGGGAAATCGGTGCCAATACCGTGCGTCTGGCTCACTATCAGCACGCTCAGGAGTTTTATGACCTGTGTGATGAATACGGCATCATCGTCTGGGCGGAGATTCCCTATATCACCCATCATATGCCCGGCGGACGGGACAACACGATCTCCCAGATGCGGGAGCTTGTCACCCAGTGCTATAACCATCCGTCCATCGTATGCTGGGGTCTGAGCAATGAGATCACCGCCTCCGGCCAGGTCACGGAGGATCTGATGGAAAATCACCGCATTCTGAACGATCTGTGCCATGAAATGGACAAAACCCGCCCCACCACCATGGCTCATGTGTTCATGCTGGAGCAGGAAAGCGAGCTGATCACCGTTGCGGACATCGGCAGCTATAACCTGTATTTCGGCTGGTACATCGGCGAATTGGAGCAAAACGACCGCTTTTTCGATGAATACCACCGAAAATATCCCGACCGTGTGATCGGCTTTTCGGAATACGGAGCGGATGCCAATCCGCAGTACCAGTCCGAATCCCCCGAAAAGGGCGACTATTCAGAGGGCTATCAGTGCCTCTACCACGAGCATCTGCTGAAATGCATCGAGGAGCGTCCCTGGCTGTGGGCAACTCATGCCTGGAACCTGTTTGACTTTGCGGCAGACGGCCGCGACGAGGGCGGCAAGCACGGCGAAAACCAGAAGGGACTGGTGACCTTCGACCGCAGACTCAAAAAGGATGCGTTCTATCTCTATAAGGCTTATTGGAGCCGTGAGCCCTTCGTCCATCTCTGCGGCAGGCGTTATGCCGACCGCACCGGGGACAGAACGGAAATCCGGGTCTACTCCAACCAAAGCGAGGTAACTCTCCTTGTGGATGGCCGGGAGGTTGAAACCAAAAGCGGCAGCAGGATCTATACCTTCGGGATTCCCATCTCCGGGGAACACACCATTACCGCAAAGTCCGGCGGGCTTTCCGATACCATAACCATTCGCAGAACGGAAAGAGCCAATCCCGACTATCGGATGGCAGGCGGCGAGGTGGTCAACTGGTTTGATGCGGATACCTTCGACCCCGCCTGCTTCTCCATCCGGGACACTCTGGGCACTCTGATGCAGCATCCCGGAACTGCGGCGATCGTCGGCCGGATGATGCAGGCCGCCAGAGCCTCCCGCGGGGACGTCGCCTCCGCTGCCGCAGGCAACGCCAATCTGGAGCGGATGATGGCGGGCATGACCCTTCAGAGCCTTCTCAAGCAGGCGGGCCCCGCCATCAAGCCCGAACAGATTCAGAGCCTGAACTCTGCCCTGCAGCAAATCAGGAAGTCCTGAAGGCACACACACTCTCTCCCCCCACCCGCGCCGGAGGGCAAGGCCTTCCGGGCGCCCGGGGGGGACACAACAGAGAGCTGCCCGATTTTTATGCCATAGTCATAAAAATCGGGCAGCTCCTTTATTTTGGCAATTATGGTCCCACTCGCCGAAGTTTAAATGATATAGATTGTTTTCCGGCCTTTTTTAAGGCTATGTTTTCCTTGTGAGCCGCGCAATTTTTCTCAATTCCATGCGGTGGTGCCCTAAGACTGCCGGAACTGATTTCCCTTTTTTCGAATCAGTTGCTGCCGGAGAACAAGTCCATTCCATGACTGGTCAAGTTTCCCCCTATTGCATCCATCAGCCAGCTTGAGACCTTGACTCCACCGTATTCGGCATCC
>CAVGLF010000047.1:0-13266 GCA_963630045.1 Butyricicoccaceae bacterium
CCGGGCGCATGATCTCATAGGTGAGGGGGTTGGCCAGCACGCCGTGCTGATGGATGCCCGCCTCATGCGCAAAGGCATTCGTGCCGACGATGGCCTTGTTTGCGGGAATGGTCATGCCCGTGATCGTCTGGACAAGCCGCGACGAGCGGTAGATGCGGCGGGTATTGACCTCGGTCGAGCACTGGAAGAGATCCGAGCGCGTACGCAGCGCCATGACGACTTCCTCCAGCGCGGCATTGCCCGCGCGCTCTCCGATTCCGTTGACGGTGCATTCCGCCTGACCGGCTCCCGCAGCGACGGCAGCGACGGTATTGGCGGTCGCCATGCCCAGATCGTTGTGGTTATGCGTCGAAAGGATGCAGTTTTCGATGCCGTGCGCCGTGCTCCGGATGTAGGAGAACAGCTTCGTGATCTCCTGGGGCGTGGCATAGCCTACGGTATCGGGCAGATTGAGCACGGTCGCGCCGGCGCGTACGACGGCCTCCGCAATGCGCGCAAGGAAGGCGCGGTCGGAGCGCGTTGCGTCCTCGCAGGAGAATTCGACCTCGGGACAGAAGGCCTTGGCGTACGCCACAGCCGCCGCCGCCGTCTCCAGTACCTCATTCGGAGACATGCGCAGCTTATACGCCATGTGAATGGGCGACGTCGCAAGGAACACATGGATCACCGGGGACGCAGCGGCGCGCACGCCCTCCCATGCGGCATCGATGTCCTCCTTCCGCGCCCGCGCAAGGGCGCAGACGGAGGCATTCTGGATGATGCCGGAAATCGTCTGTACCGCCGTCATGTCGCCCGGCGATGCGGATGGAAACCCCGCCTCGATGACATCCACGCCCAGCTTCTCCAGCGAGCGCGCCACCTCAATCTTTTCCTTGATGTCCATGCTGCAGCCGGGAGACTGCTCTCCATCGCGCAGCGTCGTGTCGAAAATCCGAATGGTTCTCATATTGCCCTCTTATTTACACCAGAAGTCCGATGACCAGTCCCAGAACCGCACCGGCCACAACCTCCAGCGGCGTGTGTCCGATGAGCTCCTTCAGGTCGCGCTGAAACATCTGCGGCGGCTGCTTCCAGTTGTCCATCATATAGTTGAGGATTTTCGCCTGCTCACCGGCGGAGCGGCGCACACCCGTCGCGTCGTACATCGTCACCAGTGCAAAGGCCGCGGCTACGGCGAACAGGGGCGAGTCAATCCCCACATTCTTGCCTACCGAGGTCACCAGCGCGATGACAAAGGACGTGTGGGAGCTGGGCATGCCGCCCGAGCCCACCAGCCGCTCGGCGGAGAATTTCTTATCGTGAATCACGGCGAAGATGACCTTTAGGCTCTGTGCTGCAGCCCAGGCAAGAACGGCGGCGAGGAGTATCGGATTTTTCCAGTTCATAGGGAGTATAACCCTTCTTTTTTACATATTGCGCCGGATTTTCATATTGTTCAGACCTCGCGTCCCGCAAGATACGCCGCGAGATCGACAAGGAAGCCGCAGTCGGGGAAAACGGATACGGCGGCCTCCGCATCCTGCGTCAGCGACTCGATGCGCTGCCTCGCCGTTTCCTCGCCGACCACCGCCGGATAGGTCGTCCTTCCGGCCTCGATGTCCTGCTTTAAGTCCAGCAGATCGTCACGGATCTGGAACGCCATGCCGACGGCCTTCGTATAGCGATCCGCGGCGGCGCGCGCAGTCTCGTCCGCTCCCGAGGCGATGCACCCGAGGCGTCCCGAGGCGCGGATGAGCGCTCCGGTCTTCATGCCGTACATCTCGCACAGCGCCTCAAACGAGGGCAGCTTTCCGTCATGCGCAACGTCGATCGACTGACCGCCCAGCATCCCGTCGACACCCGCGGCCTCCGCCAGCACCCTGCAGGCCTCCAGCATCTGCTGCGCCGTCAGTTCTTCAGCCGAGAGCGCCGTTGCAAACGCCTGCGTCAGCAGACCGTCCCCCGCCAGCACGGCGAAGTCCTCGCCGTACACGACATGATTCGTGGGTCTGCCGCGGCGAAGGGTATCGTTGTCCATGCAGGGCAGATCGTCGTGGATGAGCGAGTAGCAGTGGATCATCTCCAGTGCGCAGGCCAGGGGCATCGCAGCCTCCCGGCTTCCGCCCGTAACGTGTGCGAATTCCAGCGTCAGCACGGAGCGGATGCGCTTTCCGGGAGACAGCAGGCTGTAGCGCATGGCCTCGCGGATGCGGGCGCGGCTGTCGTCCTGCGCGGGCAGATAGCGGTCAAGCGCCGCCTCGACCTCTGCGGCATACTGCCGGAGCTTCTCAAGCATGAGCCTCTTCCTCCCCGTACTTTTCCTCGACAACGCGTCCGTCCTCCGCCTTTCGGAGAATCGTCACGCGCTGGGAGGCCTGCTCGAGCGCGTCGGAGCAGAGCCTGCACAGGCGCGTTCCCTCTTCAAACAGCGACAGCGTATCGGCCAGGGGCGCGTCTCCGCGCTCCATCGTCCGGACGATCTCCTCCAGCCTCGTCATGGCCTGTTCAAATGTCATATTCGTCTCACTCATGCGAGCAGATCCTCCTTTGTCGTGCGCTCTACCCGGACATCCGCCGAGCCCTTTGCCAGCGTCAGATGAAGACTGTCCCCGGCCTTTATTGTTCCCGAGTCCGTCACGATCCTGCCGTCCTCCCCCTGCGCGAAGGCATAGCCGCGCGCGAGCACCTTCAGCGGGCTCATGGCATCCAGACGCGCCGCCTCCTTTGCAAAGGCCTCGCGGCGCACGCTCAGGGTCCTGTCGAAGGCTCCCGTGAGCCTGTCCGTCATCCGGTCAAGCGCCAGTCTGCGGTCATCGATGACGCTTTCCGGATTCTGCAGCACTCTGGCGGACGCAAGCGTGCGGAGCACCTCGCGGCGGCGCTCGAGCTGCCGGTTCACGCCGGAGTACAGGGCCGCCCCTGCCTGAGCCAGGGAGGCCGCAAGCTCTGCCGAATCCGGCACCGCGAGCTCCGCGGCATTCGAGGGCGTGGCGGCGCGGACGTCCGCGACAAAGTCCGAAATGGTCACGTCCGGCTCATGCCCGACGGCGGAAATCACGGGAATTTCGGATGCATAGATGGCTCGGGCGACTCCCTCGTCGTTGAAGGCCCAGAGATCCTCCAGCGACCCTCCTCCGCGTCCCGTAATCAGGATGTCGGCGATGCGGAAGCGGTTGGAAAACTCCAGTGCGCGGATGATCTCGCCCGGCGCGTCGGGTCCCTGCACCAGAACGGGCACGATGCGCACACGCGCCAGAGGGTAGCGCCTTCCGAGGATGCGCAGCATATCGCGCACCGCGGCGCCCGTGGGGGACGTGATCAGCGCGATGCGCCTCGGATACGGCGGCAGCGGCTTCTTATGCGCCGGATCGAAGAGCCCTTCGGCCGCGAGCTTCTCCTTGAGCTGCTCGAAGGCCAGGTAGAGCGCGCCGATGCCGTCGGGCTGAAAGGCCTCGGCATACAGCTGATGCTGCCCCGCTCCCGGGAACACGCCGATGCGTCCGAAGGCGATGACGCGCATGCCGTCCGACAGCGCAAAGCCCAGCTTCGCCGCCGCAGGACGGAACATCACCCCGCGCAGGACGCTTTTTTCGTCCTTGAGCGTGAAATAGATGTGCCCGGACGAGTGATACTTCAGATTGGAAATCTCCCCCGCGACGAAGACCGCCGCGAGTGCCTCGTCCCCCTCGATCAGCGCCCTGATGCGCTGCGTCACGTCCGAGACGCTGTAGATGGTCATGCCGTCCATATGTCCTCCCCCGCGCTCAGCGCCGCGAGAAGCGCCGTCCCGAGTGCGTTGTCCGAGGCATACTCGGGCGGTGCGATGTACGCGTCAAACCGCTGCCGCATCGCATTCTGAATCATGCGGTTGCTCATGACGCCTCCCGCGCACAGGACGGGCAGTCCCGGGTACTTCTCCTGCGCCTGAAGAGTTGCGCGGACGATGGTCCGGGTGATCGTCGCCATGACGAACATGGCCGTGTCCTCATGCGGCGTTCCCTGCCGCAGCTGCTCCTGCACCTTGTTCTCCATGCCGGACAGCGAAAAGCGCGCATCGCTCACGCGGACGGCAAAGCCCTTCTGCTCTGCGGCGCCCTCCGTAAGCCGCTCCAGCGCGGGGCCTGCGGGAAATCCGAGACCCATCGCGACTCCGGCGCGGTCGACAAGCTGCCCCGCGGCGATGTCCGTGCTGCCGCCGATGATCGTCTCCTGCGGGATAAACGCCCCGTCGGGCTCTACAAGCAGCAGCTCGGTCGTGCCGCCCGACAGATGCCACGCGAGGAAGGGACGGCGCAGGAGCTCGCAGGCCCCCGCTCCATAGGCCGCCGCCGCGATATGCCCCTGCTGATGCGAAAACTCATACAGGCGTACGCCCAGCGCCGAGGCTGCGGACTGAGCCGCCGCGATGCCCGCAAGGAAGCAGGGCATGTACGAGCCCTCCCGGGTTCTGGGCCGCGCAGATACGCCGACGGCGGCAACCGGGGCGTCCGGGCGTTCCGTCCAGAGCCCGCGCAGAAGCTCCGGCAGTGCCTTCGTATGGGCGAAGAGCGCGTCGGACTGCCGCAGACCGAGCGAGCCCGGCGCCACCGGCAGAAGCCGGGAGGACAGCCGGGCGCGTCGCGTCTGTGCGTCATAAAAGGCCAGAGAGGTGCGGTAATTGCTGGTATCGACGCCGAAGTACGTCATGCCTTCGCCTTCTGTGCGCGGACAAAGCTGCCGAGAATGCCGTTGACGAAGCGCGAGGCCTCCTCGCTGTCATAGCGGCGCGCAAGCTCCACCGCCTCATCGATGGCGGCTCCGTCCGGCACGTCCGTGTCGTCCATGTAGAGAATCTCGAACATCGCAAGCCGGAGAATCGACTGGGTCACGCGGGAGATGCGGAAGGTGGGCCATCCGATGGAATAGCTGCCGATATAGCCGTCCAGCTCGTCCCTTCTCGCCGCCGTTCCGTGCAGCACCGCGGAGATATACGTCCGCTCACCCGGCGTCGGGAGCTTTTCATAGAGTGCGTCCTCGGGGCGCAGGGAGGTAAAGCTGTCCGCATTGACGGAGGCCATCGCCTCGTCCGGCGTCATATCGCTTACGTCCTCCGCGTACATCAGCCGGAGCGTCAGCTCACGGGCACTTTTTCTGCTCATTTGACCTCCGGGCTGATGCCGACAACACTCACGTTGACACTCACGACGGTAAGCGCCGTCATGCTCTCCACCGCGTTGACCACGGCATCCTGCACGCTGCGCGCCACATCGGCGACGACAAGTCCGTAGCGCACCTGAATCTGGATATCCAGCGTGATGCCCTCCTCGGAGAAGTCGATCTTCACGCCGCGGTTCGGACGGGAAATCTTCAGGATGTCGCGGATGTCTCCCCCGCCGGGCGACAGCTCCGCGCCGTCGATCTCCGAAATCGCAATGGCCGCAATGGCAGCTATCACGTTATCGGCGATACGAACGTCGCCGATCATGGCAAAATCCTTCTGTTCGCTCATATCTTACCCCTTCTGTTTTGGTGGAATTATTTTTTGAATTATCGGGAATTATGCTTCAGTATAGCATACAGCCGCTCAAATAGCAAGCTGAATATATCCGAAAACTCCTGCATTCCCGCCCGTTTTATTTGACAACGACGTTTTCCGTCCCCAGAAGTCCGCGCAGCGCGTCATAGAGCACGGTGCTTGCCATGACGTACTGGGGACGTCCCGCGTCCGAGGCCTCGCGCGTCGTCTCCTCATAGAGCATGACGGGAATCGTGCCGTGGAAGACGCGCAGAAGCGCCATGGCCTGCTCAAAGCGGGCGCGGTTCGAGTCATTGAAGCGCAGCCATATCTTTTTCGGAGTCCCGGGGTCCTCAGACGCCTCCGCTCCGCTCCCCGCTTCATGCTCTTTCTCCGGCGCATCCAGCGGGAAGATCCCGTCCGCAACGATTTTCGGATCCTCTTCCTCGCGCCCGGACAGCCGTCCCGTGATCCGCACGGCCGTTCCCTCCTTCAGGAGATCCCCCGCAGACTGCAGCGTCCGGCTGAATATCAGCGTCTCCAGGGAACCCGTAGTATCCTCGATGGTCACATACGCCATCAGCGATGCGTTTTTCGTGGTCTTGGTGCGCACCCCCGAAACCAGTCCCGCGACGCTCACGTTTTCTCCGTCGCGCATGCCCGGCGCCTCCGACCGGAAGCCCTCGATGAGCTCCGCGATGCGCGGCAGGTGCATTTTCTGCAGAATCGCGGCGTACGACTCCATCGGATGCCCCGACAGGTACAGTCCCGCGACCTCCTTTTCCATACGCAAAAGCTCCCTGCGCGGAAATTCGGGAAGCCGCGCGATGTCCGCCTCGCGGCTCTCCGCAGCCGTCCCGGACGCAAGCTCCATCAGCGAAAGCTGCCCCGAGATGCGGTATTTGGCCTCCGCCGAGGCGCCGTCCAGCACCGTGTCATAGGCCGCCAGAAGCGTTGCCCGGTTGAAGCCGAAGCTTTCGAACGCGCCCGCACGGATCAGGCTCTCCAGCACCCTGCGGTTCAGATCCCGCGTAATCATGCGGTCGCAGAAGGACTTGAACGAGCGGAACGGGCCGTTTTCCTCCCGCTCGCGGATCATGCCGCGCACAAAGGCATGTCCGACGTTCCGCACGGCGCCCAGACCGAAGCGGATGTTCTCGCCGGAGACGGTGAAGCCGTCGCCCGACTCGTTGACGTCCGGCGGCAGCACGGCGATTCCCATGGACTGGCACTCCGCGATGTATTCGGACACCTTGGGGCTTGAGTCCAGCACCGAGGTCAGAAGCGCCGCCATATACTCGCGCGGATAGTGGCACTTGAGATACGCCGTCTGGAAGGAGATGAACGCATAGGACACGGCATGTCCCTTCGGGAAGGCGTACTTGGCAAACTCCTGCATCTCATCGAAGATGGAGTTTGCGACCTCCTCGGGCACCCCGTGCGCCAGCGCTCCGTCGATGCCGAGCTCCGGGTTTCCGAAGATGAAGTTGTGCCGCTCCTCCTCCAGAACCTTCAGCTTCTTCTTGCTCATGGCGCGGCGCACGATGTCGGCGCGTCCGAGGGAATAGCCCGCAAGCTGACGGCAGATGGCCATGACCTGCTCCTGATAGACGATGCAGCCGTTGGTCTCGCGCAGGATTCCTTCGAGCAGCGGCGTCTTGTAGGTGATCTTCGACGGATCGAATTTGCACTCGATATAGCGCGGAATGGAATCCATGGGGCCGGGGCGGTAGAGCGCGATGACGGCGGTGATCTCCTCGATGGAGCGGGGCTTTAAGCTCACGACGACATTCGTCATGCCGCCGGACTCGATCTGAAAGATGCCGGAGGTCTTGCCCGTCGCCAGATAATCATAGGTCTCGGGGTCGTCGTCGGGCACCCTTCTGATGTCGAAGTCCGGGATCCGCTTCCGGATGAGCTTCACGGCGTCGTCGATGACCGTCACGTTGCGCAGCCCCAGGAAGTCCATCTTCAGCAGACCCATGTCCGCGACGGTGTTCATGTCGAACTGCGTCACGACGACCTCGTCGTTGCGCGCCAGCGGCACGTATTCCGAGATGGGCTTGTCCGTGATGACGACGCCCGCCGCATGGGTCGACGCATGGCGCGGCATGCCCTCGAGCCCGATGGCGGTGTCGATGACCTTCTTCGTAACGGGATCGGAATCGTAGCGCTCGTGCAGCTTCGGATTCAGCTCCAGCGCCTTCTTGAGCGTCACATGCAGCTCGTTGGGAATGAGCTTTGCAATCGCGTCCGTGTCGGCGTAGCTGACGCCCAGCGCGCGTCCCACGTCGCGCACCGCCGCACGCGCGGCCATCGTGCCGAAGGTGACGATCTGCGCCACATGGTCCGCTCCGTACTTTTTCACCGCGTAATCGATCATTTCCTGACGGCGGATGTAGCAGTAGTCCATGTCGATATCGGGCATCGTCACGCGCTCGGGGTTCAGGAACCGGTCGAAGAAGAGATTGAAGCGCATGGGGTCGACATTCGTGATGTGCAGGCAGTAGGAGACGATGCTGTTGGCGGAGGAGCCCCTGCCCTCGCCCACCGGGATATGCTCCGCGCGGGCATGGGCGATGAAGTCCGCGACGATGAGGAAGTAGACGGCAAAGCCCATCCTGTTGATGACGCCCAGCTCATAGTCGCAGCGCTCGCGCAGCTCGTCCGCACGATCCCCGTAGCGCTCGCGCAGTCCCTCATACGCGCGCTCCCGCAGGTATCCGGCGGGGTCGGCGTTGTCGGGCAGGGGGAAAATCGGCAGATGGTACCCCGAAAACTCCAGGCTCACCCGGCAGCGCTCGGCGATGCGCACGGTATTGGCAATCGCCTCCGGGTCGTCGGGGAACAGCGCCGCCATTTCGTCGCCGGATTTGAAATAGAACTCCTGCGTCTCGAATCTCATGCGGTCGGTTTCGTCCACCGTGCGGTTCGTCTGGATGCACATGAGCACGTCCTGGATATAGGCATCCTCACGGCGCATGTAGTGGACGTCGTTGGTGACGACCATGGGCAGCCCCAGCTTTTTCGCAATCCGGCGCAGCGCGCGGTTGACCTCCGGCTCCACCCGCATCCCGTGATCCTGCAGCTCGATGAAGAAATTGTCAGGTCCGAAGATCTCCGACAGCACCGCGGCCATTTTCTCGGCACGCTCCTGGTCTCCCTCGAGTATGGCGCGGCTCACGGGGCCCGAAAGGCATGCGGATGTCGCAATGAGTCCCTTCGCATGGGTGCGCAGAATCTCGAGGTCGACTCTGGGCTTTGAATAAAAGCCGTCCACAAAGCCCGCGCTGACCAGCGCCATCAGATTCTGATACCCCTCCTGCGTCTCGGCCAGGAGTACCAGATGCATGGGATTGCCCGCCTCGCGGTCATGCTCCAGCCTCGAGCCCGGCGCGAGATACACCTCCGAGCCCAGCACGGGATGCAGTCCCGCCTTCAGCGCGGCGTTGTAGAACGCCGCCACGCCGTACATGACGCCGTGATCCGTGATGGCAATGGACCTCTGCCCCAGGGATTTTGCGTACTCCATCACCTGATCGATGCGGCAGGCTCCGTCGAGCAGACTGTATTCGGTATGCAGATGCAGATGGACGAAATCGGTCACGAGGGGTCTCCTTTCGCAGGGTCGTCGATGCCGGACAGCGTCACCAGCCGTCCCAGACGGTAATTGAGCGTCGTGCGGCTGACGGGCGGGTCAAAGGTCGCGGCAAGAGCCGCCAGTGGGAGCTCGGGATTCTGTCTCCTGGCCTCCGCCGTCTCGCGCAGCGCACGGGGGAGGGACTCAAGCCTTCCCGACTCCTCAAGGCTCGCAATGGCCTTCAGCTGAAGCCCCGCCGCCGCCACGGATTTGGAGATGTTCGCGGAGTCGCAGTTCACCTGACGGTTGACGCGGTTGCGCACGTCCTTTTCCACCTTTGCGGACATGACCTGCAGCGCGCAGCCCGATGCGCCGATTCTCGTCAGGAAGTTCTCGATCTTCTCGCTGTCCTTATAGTACAGCACATAATTCGAGCGTCTCAGCGTGATTTTCGGCTCCAGCTCCATCTCCTGCAGCAGCGCCATGAGCTCCGAGGACAGCGTGTAGTGCGGCGTCACAAGCTCCAGATGGTATCTGCGCTCCGGCGAGGCCACGGAGCCTCCGGCGAGGAACGCGCCGCGCAGGAAGGCGGCGCGGGCGCAGTCCTCCTCCAGCACCGCGCGGTTGACGCCCAGCGGGGACAGCCTGTGCACGTCCAGTCCGAACGCCTGGCAGATCCGCTCCATATCCTCACGCCCCGACACGGAGATGATGGTCTTGCCGCCCGGATGCGAGCGGATCACGGGCGTGACGGAAAACACGCGCTCATAGAGCATGGGCAGACGCCGGATCAGAGCGGGCTGCTCCACCGTGTGCCGGATGCCCTCCGCGCCGAAGGACGTTGCAAACAGCAGAATTCCGTATGCCTCCGCCAGCGCGTCGCCCGGACGCGTCAGTCCTGCGCGCCCCAGCTGCTCCTTGACGGCCGCGGTGAAGGATGCTTCCATTGTTACGCCTCCGGCATACGGATTTCGCACTCCAGCTTCACGCCGTACAGTGCATGCACGGTGATCTGGATATGCTCGATTAAGCGGCGCACATCGTCGCAGGTGGCGCCTCCGGTGTTGACGATGAAGCCCGCGTGCTTGACGGAGACCTGCGCTCCGCCGATGCGGTACCCTTTGAGCCCCGCGTCCTCGATGAGCTTCCCCGCGTAGTAGCCGTCGGGGCGCTTGAAGACGCTGCCCGCGCTCGGAAGCTCGAGCGGCTGGGAGGCGCTGCGCCGCGCCATGAGCGTCTGCATCTCCTCGCGGATGGCCTCGGGATCGCCGGGCCGAAGCTCCATCACAGCCGAAAGCACGGTGCGCTCGGGATGCCCGGTAAAGGGGCTCAGCCGGTAGCCGAACATCTCCGGCGAGGTGCGCAGCGTATGCACCTCGCCGCGCTCGTCGCAGTAGTCGACCTGCCGGAGCACCCCGCGCATCTCGCCTCCGTAGGCTCCCGCGTTCATGACGACTGCTCCGCCCACGGAGCCCGGAATGCCGTGCGCAAAGGCGAGCCCCGCGAGTCCCTCGTGCTGCGCCGTCACCGCCGCGCGTGCGAGCGTGCAGCCTGCGTCGGCATGCAGCAGACCGTCCTGCGTCCACGCGCCCGCAACGCCCGCCGCGGTCTTCAGCACATAGGCATAGAGCCCCTCATCCGGCACGAGCAGATTTGTGCCGCGCCCGATGGTCACAAGCCTTTCCCCCGCGCGGTACGCGCAGCTGAGGATTTCGGGGATGTCCGCAGGCTTTCCCGGACAGATCAGCGCCCTGGCGGGTCCGCCGATGTGAAAGGAGGTATGTCGGAACAGAGGCTCCTGCTCGAGAATCTGCGCGGTCGGGACGCATTCGGAAAGCAGTGAGAGAAAGTGATCCATGTGATTTCCTCCTTTTCTTCGCATTTCAAGTGCGGCGCGGCGCGCCCTCCCCCCCGATTTCAGGCGGGACGGGCACACACGCGCCGCATCTTGCAAGCCTTTTTTTACAGCAGTTTACGCCTGACGGCTCATGCCGAGCATGGCCGCGCCGATGATGCCCGCGTCGTTTCCGAGCGCCGCGATTCTGATCTGCGTACGGGCGCAGTAGTGCGTATAGCTCTCGCGGTCGACATACTCGCGGATCGGAGCCAGCAGGTATTCGCCCTCCTTGCTGATCGCGCCGCCGACGCACAGAACCTCGGGCTGGAAGATATTGACCATGTCCGCAAGGCCGATGGCGATGTACTCGCGGTACTGCTCGACAACCTTCAGCGCGACCTCGTCCCCGGCCTTTGCGGCGACGAATGCGGTCTTGCCGTCCACGGCATCGATGTTTCCGTTCACGATCTGCCACATGCTCGTCTCGGGATGCGCCTGCATGGCCTCCTTCGTGTCGCGGATCAGGCCGGTTACCGAGGCATACGCCTCCCAGCAGCCGTGACGGCCGCAGCCGCAGGGACGTCCGTTCGCAACGATCACGGTATGGCCGATCTCGCCGCCGTTGGAGTTGAAGCCGGAGTAGATCTTGCGGTCGATGATGATGCCGCCGCCGACGCCGGTTCCCAGCGTAACGACAACCGCGTCGCTGCAGCCCTTGGCCGCGCCGGCATAGACCTCGCCCAGAGCCGCGCAGTTGGCGTCGTTATCCAGATAGACCGGGATATCCCAGATCTTGCGCATGCTGTCCGCCAGAGGCATCTTGCGGAAGTTTAAGTTGCAGGCATACATGACCATGCCCGCATCGCGGTTGATGGCTCCGGGAACGCCGACGCCGATCCACGCGACCTCGGACTCCGCCACACCGGCCTTCGCGGCAACGCTGCGGGCGAGATTTGCCATATCGGCGGCGATTTCCTCTCCGGGACGGGAGGCATTCGTCGGGACGCTGGCCTTGGCGAGAATCTCACAGTTTTCGTTGACCACACCCGCGGCAATATTGGTGCCGCCCAGATCAATTCCAATGTACACCATATTCGTTGTTCTCCTGTTCTTTATATAAGGTTACAAGGACTTGCATATGTTTTTTTCGCGGGGAAAGGGAATTTCAATCAGCCGTCGTAGGCGTCCTGCATCCTCTGCACGAGCTCGGACGCAGAGTTGAAGCCGAGCTTCCGGTCGCGGTTGTTCATGGCGGCGACCTCCAGAATGATGGCCAGGTTCCGTCCGGGCTTGACGGGAATCGTCAGCATCGGACGCGTGATGTCCATGATGTCGATGGTCTGCTGCTCCATGCCGAAGCGGTCGTAGTCCTTCCCCTCCTGCCACGGCTCGAGGCTGATGACCAGGTCGATGCGCTCCGTCGATTTGACCGCGCCGATGCCGAAGATGCGGCGCACGTCGATGACGCCGATGCCGCGCAGCTCGATATAGTGGCGGATGACCTCCGGCGCGCTGCCGACCAGCGTGTGGTTGGAGACCTTGCGGATCTCCACGGCATCGTCCGCGATCAGTCTGTGTCCGCGCTTGACAAGCTCGATGGCCGTCTCGCTCTTGCCGATGCCGGAGTCGCCCAGGATGAGAATGCCCTCGCCGTAGACCTCGACCAGTACTCCGTGACGCGTGATGCGCGGCGCAAGCCAGACGCGCAGGGACGAGAGCATATTGCTCATCAGCGTGCTCGTCCACTCCGTCGAGCGCAGCACCGTGACATTGTACTGACGCGCCATCTCAAGGCATTCCGGAAGAGGCTCCATATTGCGCGAGAGAATCAGGGCGGGGATGCCGCGCCGGAAGAGATTTTCGAAGGCCTCGCGGCGGCGCTCCGGCGAAAAGCCCTCTACAAAGGCGGCCTCCGTGCGTCCGATGATCTGCAGATTGCCCGGATCGAAGTGGTCGAAATACCCCGCAAGCTGCAGCCCCGGACGGTTGATATCATCCGAGCCGATCACGATCTTATCGATATCGTCGGAGAGGTAGAGCGCTTCCAGATTGAATTCGTGCATGAGAACGGAGAGCTTGATGCCTCCGCCGTTGCTGGTTACCGTATCCATCGGGGCGTTTCCTTTCGATCTGTAACTGCCGGTGCAATCATATACTCCGGCTACCCTATATTATCCCACATGATTCCCGTCTTGTCAACGCAAGGTTCTTCCACTTTCGGAAAAAAGAGCTTCCTCAGATAAATAACAGCACGGCGGCTCTTTTCCCCGGCGGGGAGGCACCCCCCTGAGAAGGGGGAATGCCGCCGCAAAGGGGAAAATCCCTGCGCTTTCCCTCTTGCGAAATACGCCGCGTGGGAGTATAATAGACCCAGAG
>CAVGLF010000048.1:0-13266 GCA_963630045.1 Butyricicoccaceae bacterium
ATGAAGGCCTGGGCGGAGGTCTTGGCTTCCTCCAGACGCTGCTCCTCGGCGGCGATGCGCTCGGTCATCTCCGTCTGTCTGCGGGTGATGTCCGCCAGTGCCTCGCGCTTCTGCTGTTCGCTTTCCTGCTTCGCACGCTCCACGATCTCCGCCGCCATGGTCTGCGCGCCCAGAAGCGTCTTGCGCATGGACTCGTCAACCTTGCGGTACTCATCGATCTTCGCGATCAGCACCTTCATCTTGCTCTTCAGCGTGAGGTTTTCCTTATATAGCTGGTCGTAATCCGACTCGACCGTCTCCAGGAAGCTGTCGACACCGTTCATGTCGTAGCCCCAGACCATAACCTTATCGAATTTCTTATCTGCAATCTCCTGCGGAGTCAACATGTTGCCTCAAGCCCCTTACTTTTGTTGCACCTTTAAAAAATTCCCCGAAGGCGCCTTCCCTATTTCAGAAGCGCCGCGAGGATCTGTATGACGGCGAAAACGACGATGAATGAGAAATCGATCGGGCACCGCTCCAGCGACGGAAGCATCTCGTACAGAAGCGCCCGGACGGGAAGCAGCAGCGGCTCTGTCATCTCCCGCGAAAGCCGCGCAAGCCGGCTGTCCGGACTCACCGCAAGCCACGAAAGAATGGCGCGCAGAAGGAGCATCATCCCGAGAAGCTGCAGCAGAATCCATACGATTTCGGCAAAAATCCGCACAGCCGGGCTTCTCTCCTCTCTCTCTTCCTTTTTCCCCAATCGTCCCCCCGCGCCGCCTTTTGTTCCCCTTTTTTTGGGAAAAAAGCCGTCTCATCATTTTGCACGGATGCCTGTACATAAGGGTGCATTCCTGCAAAAAACGACGCTTTCTCCCGGGTTGCCCGCAGACGGGCGGATTTTCTTAGACGTACAGCCCGTTATTTTCGAGCTCGTCGATGATGTCGCCCTGAATCGACACGTTATAGGGCGTGATGATATAGGTGGAGTTTGCGACCTTCGTGGTCTTGCCCTCGTTGGCATAGGCGACGCCGGAGAGGAAGTCCAGAAGACGGCGCGCGACCTCGCGGTTCGTCTGCTCGAGATTCAGCACGACCGTGCGCTTCTCCTTCAGGTGATCGGCGATCTCGGCCGCCTGATCGTAGCGCTCGGGCTTGACCAGCACGACGGACAGCTGCGTCAGCGTGTTGATGCTCACGACCTTGCCGCCGGCTGAGGGACGGCTTTCGGCGTAGCTGCGTACGGCGGGCTCGGGCTTTTCCTCGCGGGCAACGGACTCGCTCGTCCGCCAGCGGCGCGTGGATTCCCCTGCCTCCTCCTCTTCCGCGATCTCGTCCTCTTCGTATTCGTTATTGCCGCGGATGTAGCTCTTGAACTTATCTATTACGCCCATTTTTCCTCTACGCTCCCCTAAAATCACATGTATTAATTGTATACGCGTTCTCCGAAAATGGCCGACCCGACACGCACCATGGTGGCACCCGACAGAATGGCCGCTTCAAAATCCCTGCTCATACCCATAGACAGGATATCTATTATAGCATTATTGCATGATTTGCCCTGTTTGTCAAGAAAAATACGGTAACAGATTTCAAAATATTTCCGATTTGCCTCCGGAGAGTCCGGCTTCGGCCCGATGGTCATGAAGCCGCGCAGCCGCAGATGGGGAAATCCCCCCAGCTGCTCCAGAAAATCGTCCAGGAGCCCGGGGTCAAGACCCGTCTTGCCCTCCTCCCGCGCGATGTTCAGCTCCGCCAGAACGTCCTGCACGACGCCCGCCTTCTCCGCAGCCGCATCCAGCGCGGCGGCCAGCCGCACCGAGTCCACGGACTCGATCAGGTCGCATACGCCCGCGCACAGCCCCGCCTTGTTCGTCTGCAGATGTCCGATCATGTGGAGCCTCGCGCCCTCGTAGGCGGGCAGCTTCCGGCGCATCTCCTGCACGCGGTTCTCTCCGAAGACGCGGATGCCGGCGTCATATGCCTCCCGGATTTTTTCCTCAGGCTGCATCTTCGAGGCCGCGACCAGCGTCACGTCACCGGGGCTGCGTCCCGAGCGGATCGCCGCCTCTGCCACGCGCTCGCGTACCCTGCGTACGTTTTCTGCCGTGCTGTCCGTCATGCAATAACCCTCTTATTCTCCAGATCCCTTCCGCTGACGATGATCTCATCGTATTTGAGGAGCGACGAGGTCTTGGTCGGGTCGGTTTTTACGATATAGTAGTCCTCCGTCTCGTACACCGGCGTAATGCGCTTGAACTCCGTGTACATACCCGTGATGACGTACACGCCGATGTTGTACTCCGAATCCACGCGCAGCGCGTTTTTCGGCACCTTCAGCCCCTCGTAGGTCTGCACGATGATGCGTGCGGACTGCTTGCGCAGGGAAATCAGGCTCTCGATTTCGCGGTCGGAGGTGAAGATGACAAGCCCGTCGGTCTCGCCCTGACGGCGGATGTCGTAGACCGTGGCCTTCACCTGAAGCTCGCCCGTCGCGTCAAACTGCAGATAGACCGTCTGATTCACGCTCAGCCGGTTGCACTCCTCGGCGCTGAGCATCGTGATGAAGTACCACGAGTAATCCGTGACGATCTTCCCCACGACATTCGGCAGGATTTCCGGCTCGAAGCTTTCCAGCTGCCTGTAGGTATCGACCGTCATGTTCTTCAGCGTGGAGGGCGTCAGCATGGACTCATAGCCGTCCACGACGGTGGAAAAGTAGCCCGCGCGCGGCGTATAGAGCCCCCGCTCCCGCTGTCCGATGCTGTTCTGCAGCCGGGTGCGCGTCTCCTTGAGCCGGGAGATGGTCTGCTGCACCTCCTCATACGAGCCGAATGCGAAGTCGCGGTTGATGATATCCGTCTTGAGCTCACTCACGGAGTCCTTCATCTGCGCATAGCTGCGCGTATCCGCAGCGGTATTGACGCGAATCATCAGGGAGCGGATGGATTCCGACAGATTCTCCGTCGATTCGGCATCCTGGGTGCCTCCCTCCGCGGATGTACCCGCGCTCCGCGTGGAGTAAGAGAGCGCCGTCTCCAGCGTGCTGATGCGCTGCGTGAGGCTTTCAATCTCCTGCGTCATCTCCGCCGCGCTCGGATTTTCGAAGACGTTGGCATACAGCTGCGTCTTCGCGACCTTCTGCCCCTCCTCCGCGACGTATTGCAGCAGCCCGTCGTAGTCCTGCGCAATCTGCGTCTCCGAGCGCAGGAAGTACCCGACGGCGGAGATTTCGTCATTCACCGTCGTGGACAGCGCCGTCACGGTGCTCATGGACTGATTCAGCGCCCCGTGGATTTCAATGCCGAAGTAGATCGCCACCGCGAGGAACAGCACATAGAACAGTACGCGCATGGGAGTGGCCAGAAAGCCCCGGCGCTGCCGCCGTTTCTTTTTGTCCTCATACTGACGGACATAATGGCGCACCCGCATGTCCTTGGAGGAGGGCATCAGAGATTATCTCCTTCATCCGCGTCCATGAAGTTGATCGGACGCTGCGGCACAATGGTGGAAAGCGCGTGCTTGTAAATCATCTGCTGGCGGCCGTCGGTATCCAGAATCACCGTAAAGCTGTCGAAGCCGCGCACATATCCCTTGATCTGGAACCCGTTCATCAGAAACACGGTCACGGGCATCTTTTCCTTCCGCGCCTGATTCAGGAACAGATCCTGCAGGCTGAGTTTTCCTGACTGCATATCGTTCGATCCCTCCCGTACGTTATTCATGCTTTCATTATACCATATCCGCGGCAGATTTCCTGCGCATTTTGTAAAATTAAGTCAAATTTAACATCTTCCGTATACGGAATCCACCGCACCTGAGGGTCGGCGCGGAACCACGTGAGCTGACGCTTGGCGTACTGTCTGGTGTGGATTTTGATCTCCTGCACGGCTTCCTCAAGCGTTATCTGCCCGTCAAAGTATGAAAACAGCTCCTTATACCCGATGGCCTGACGCGCCGTCCGCGACAGCTCCCGTCCGCAGAGCCGCCTCGCCTCCTCCAGAAGTCCCGCCCGCATCATTTCGTCGACGCGGCGATCCGTACGCGTCCAGATAAGCTCCCTCGGCTCCGGGGAAAGGCCTATGAGCACCGGCTCATAGCGCAGGGGCCGCCCGCGCGCGGCGGCAAGGCTTTCGCTGACCGTAATGCCCCGGGTCTCGATGATTTCGAGCCCCCTCAGCACTCTGCGCAGGTTGTTCGGATGCACCGTGCGCGCGTACTCCGGGTCCAGCGCGCAGAGCTTCCGGTACATGCCCTGAGCGCCGATCTCCTGCGCCTCACGGCTGAGCCTCTCGCGCGTCTGCGCCGTGTCCGGCTCCTCGTCAAAGGAGATGCGTCCGAGCAGCGCGTTGAGGTAGAGCCCCGTACCGCCCGCGACGATGGGCGTATGCCCCCGCGCAAGGATGCCGTCGACGCACGCTCCCGCCTCTGCGGCATAGCGCGCGGCGGAGTATTCCTCCTCAGGGTCCGCCGTGTCGAGCATATGATGGGGTACGCCTCCGCGCTCGCGCAGGTCGGGCTTCGCCGTGCCGATGTCCATGCCCCGATAGATCTGCATGGAGTCCGCGGAGACAATCTCCCCGTCCAGGCGCTGCGCCAGCGCGACCGCAAGGGCGGTCTTTCCCGAGGCCGTCGGCCCCACAATGCACACGAGCTTATCCATGTTACCTCCCGAAATTGCGCGTGAAATCCCGCTTCGTCATTCTCATGGCGACGGGGCGCCCGTGCGGGCAGTTGCGAAGCCCGGGGTCGGCGATGACCCTTTGCGCCAGCGTGCGCCGCTCGGACTCCGACAGCGCATCCCCCGAGCGCCGTGCTCCGTGACAGGCGATGAGATGCAGCAGCTCCTCCTCCGGCGCACTTGTGCCCGGCGTGCGCAGTTCCCGCGTCAGCGAAGCGATCAGCGTACCCGCGTCCTCCGGCTCGATGCAGGCGGGCAGCGCGCGCACGGCGATCTCATGCTCGCCGAAGGGCTCCGTCTCCACGCCGCAGCGGGCGAGCAGCCGCGCATTGGCCAGAATCGCCGCGTATTCCTCCGGCTCCGCCGGCAGGATCACGCTGGCCAGAAGCGTCTGAGCGTCCACGCCGCCCTCATGATACTCGCGCAGGAGCCTGTCATAGCGAATGCGCTCATGCGTCGCGTGGAAGTCGATGAAGAGCACCTCATCCGCATGCTCCACGACCATGTAGGTCTCGAATACAATCCCCAGCACGCGGAAATCGTCCTCCCGCACGAGCCCCGTTCCGGGCGGCGCGTCCGCATCGTCCGGCGGCGGCGGGCACTCTGTCCCCGGGATATCCTCATACGGCGTATCCTGCACCGGCGCATCCTGCACCGGCGCGGGACGCACCGCTGCGGGATGCATCACGACCTGCACCCGCCGGGGCGCGGTTTCCTCCGCAAAGGTGTCCGGCAGTGTTCCGGCGGTCTTTTCCGCATCATGAGCGTACGGCATTCCTGCGGCTTTATCCGCATCCGACGGAGCTGCTTCCGGCGCTGCAGCGGCCTTTCCCGCATCATGAGCGTACGTCTGCGCGGCAAGCGTCTCATGAGAAGGCGGCGCTGCGGGGGATTTTTGCATATCGGAGACGGGATGCTCCCGTTCCCTCCGGCACTCCTCCTCGGGCGGCACCGTCGCGGAAAGACCCGCAAGGGTGAAAAGCGGGCGGCCGCGCTCATTTTCATACGCACCGCGCACGGCGCGGCGCACCGCCGTATAGACGTCGCTTTCGCGCACGAACTTGACGGTCAGCTTCTCCGGGTGGACGTTGATGTCGCAGAGCTCGGGGTCCAGCGCGATGTGCAGGACGCAGCCGGGGAATCGTCCCGTGGTCATGAAGCCGTGGCAGGCATCGTCCAGCGCGGCGGTTACGGTCTTGCTCTGGACGGCGCGGCCGTTCAGGAAGACGTACTGCATCGTACGCGTGGCTCTGGCGGCGTTCGGCGCGGTCACATAGCCCCAGATGACGGGCTTTTCGGCATCGCCCTGCTCGGGGTCGATGCGCAGAAGACCCCGGGCAAATTCCCGTCCGCAGAAGTCGGTGACGGCCTGATAGAGATCCCCCGAGCCCGAGGTCTCGAAGACCGTGCGCGTATCGCGCCGCATGACGAAGCGCACCTCCGGGTGGGAGAGCGCCAGCCGCCCGACCGCTGCCGCGACCGCCGCGCCCTCTGCGGCATCCGAGCGCAGAAACTTCATGCGGGCGGGCGTATTGCGGAACAGCTCCTCCACGGTGAATGTCGTGCCGGGTGCGCGGACGGCGTCGCCCTGCTCGATGTTCTCCCCATAAGCTCTGACGATGCGTGTGCCGCACTCCGCGCCCTCCTGCGCCGTCTCGAGCGTCACGCGGGCGACGGCGGAGATGGCCGCCAGCGCCTCGCCGCGGAAGCCCAGCGTCCCGATGGCCGCCAGATCCTCCTCGCTGCGCAGCTTGCTCGTCGCATGGCGCGAAAAGCACAGCACCGCGTCGTCCGCGCCCATGCCGCAGCCGTTGTCCTCCACGATCAGCTCGCGGATGCCCCCGCCCCGGATGGAGACGCAGATCTCCGTCGCATGCGCGTCGATGGAGTTTTCGCACAGCTCCTTGACCACGGATGCGGGGTTTTTCACGACCTCGCCCGCGGCGATGCAGTTGGCGACATGGGGAGAAAGCGTGCGTACAATGCCCATAGCAGTCCGTCCTTTTTTTATCCTTCCCGGATGGCGAAATAGGCGTCGAGGATGTCGCGCGCGATGACGGCGACGTTGTTGCCCGAGCCGCCGTGCTCGACGACCACGGCGATGGCGATTTCCGGATTCTCCGCGGGAGCCGCCAGCACGAATACGCCGTTGGCGGCGCCTCCGGCGACCTGGGCCGAGCCGGTCTTGCCGATGACGGAGACGGGGTAGTCCGCGAAGACGCGCGAGGCCGTGCCGTCCTCCGTCACGCGGAGCATGCCCTCCAGGATCGCGTCGATGTTCTCCTGCTCGAAATCAATCTGCGCCTCCACCTCCGGCTCGTCCCGCACGGCGATCTCGCCGTCCGAGCCGATGACGTCTCCCACCAGCCTCGCGCGGTAGCGCGTGCCGCCCGAGCAGAGCGTCGCGACGTAGTTTGCCAGCTGCACGGGCGTGAAGGCGTTGTCGGACTGTCCGATCGCCGCGAGCAGCGTATCGCCGGGGTACCACTTCCCGTCCGCGCGGGACTCAGGCCCCGCAACGGTGCCCGAGGACTCCGAAATCTCCAGCCCCGTCTTTTCGCCCAGACCCAGAAGCCTTGCATAGCGGTCGATGGCATCGATTCCCAGAAGCCTGCCCGCCTCGTAGAAGTAGTAGTTGCACGAATTCTGCAGCGCTCCGACGACGTTCAGATAACCGTGGGTGCGCCCGTAGTCGTTGTAAATCCAGCAGTGATACAGATAATCCGGCGCGTAATAGCTGTACACGCCCTGATCGCGGATCAGCGTATCCGGCTCCAGCACGCCCTCCTGCAGCGCGGCGGAGGCCGTCACCATCTTGAAGGTGGAGCCCGGCGCGTAGACGCCGTTCACCGCGCGGTTGTACAGAGGCGCGAAGTCCGCCTCCAGCAGGGACGAATAATCCGCGTAAAAGGACTCGAGGCTGTAGGTCGGATAGGAGCCGATCGCCAGTACCTCGCCCGTGCCCACACGGATGGCGACGGCGGCGCCTCCCTCCGCGCCCGCGCCGTTTTCCGTCGCGCGGATCTCGGGGATCCGGGAAGCCAGCGAGTCCTCCAGCGCCTCCTGCAGGCGCAGGTCGACGGTCAGGTAGACGTCCGCACCCGCCCGGGTGCTGCCCTCCGTCTCCTCCGAGACGAGGCTGCCCGCCTCGTCATAGGTGCGCGTCACGGTCTGCGTGCTTCCGCGCAGGTCGGTCTCAAAGGCCTTCTCGATGCCCGTAACGCCGACACGCGCGTCTGCGGGATATCCCAGCTCCTCGTACATGTCCGCGTCCTCGGCAAAGATGCCGCCCAGGTACCCAAGCACATGCGCCAGGCAGTCCGTCTCATACACGCGCGTCTCGTCCGTCACGATCTCGACGCCCGGCAGCTCGTAAAGCTCCAGCTCCGACACGGTTTCCACGTCCGCGTTTTCCGCGAGCGTGACGCTCACGAGCGGAGAAAAGCCCAGAACCTCCAGATCGTAGCGCAGTCCCGCCACGGCGAGCGTCTCCTCTGCGGTGAAGTCACCGGGAATGTCGTAGCGCTCCGCGAGCTTTTCCAGCAGCGCCGCCGCCGAAAGCGAGCGGCTCCACTCCCGCGCATCCAGATAGTCGTAAAACGTCTGCGTGCGCTCGGTGTATCCTCCGTCCCTTCCGACGGGCAGCGAGGATTCATAGCCATATCCGTGCGCGCCGAGGATCTCCAGCGTACGCCGCAGCGTTTCATTCGCGCGGCTGCGGTCCCAGTTCGTGTACCGCAGCTCCACGCTGTAGGACAGCTCCGAGTGCACCAGCGGCACGCCGCGGCGGTCGTAGATGCCGCCCCTTGCCCCCAGTGCGGTCACGGTGCGCGTTGTATAGGAGGCCTCTGCCTCCACCTCCTCGCGGATTTCGCCGCCGTCCGTGATCTGAAGTCCCAGCATCGTCGAGGCAAACCAGACGGCGCAGACGAGGACGGACACCGCCATCGCCGCAATGCGCAGCCTGCCGCGTCTGTCCGATTTCATGCCGTCTCCTCCTCTTCCTCCGGATGCCGCACCGAGCGCAGCCCGGAGATGCGCGAGGGCTTTCTGTAAACGCCCCTGTCCTCGGGCACGCGCAGCACCTTCGTGATGCCGCGCAGAAGAAGCCACGCGGCAGGCGCCAGTGCGCAGGCATACAGCGTACGGAGGAGCGCGTCACGCAGAAGCTCCGCATAGGGAAGCCCGCGCGCCGCCTCGATGAGCACATCCGCCGCCTGCGACAGCACCGCCGCCGCCGCCGTGAACAGGAACGCCGCCGGGAAGCCCGCCTTCAGCGAGCGCCGCGTCAGCTCGCCCGCAAACGCGCCCGCAAGGAAGAAGACCGGCGCGCGCACGCCCATGCCGTAGGGCGTTGCGAGATCGCACAGCAGTCCTCCCAGAAAGCCGCACCACGCGCCCGCGGTCTTTCCCGCGATGACGCCCGCTGCCGCCGCAAGCGCCGGCATCAGCTCCGGCACGGCTCCGAAGACCGCGAGCTTCGTTCCGAGGGCAAGGCGGCCGGCGCAGGCCAGAACCATCACCGCCGCAAACAGGAGATTGCGCAGCATTTTCCTCATCGTTCGCCCACCGTAAAGCTGCGGATCACGTAGACCCGCTCCAGCGACGTCAGGTCGCAGGCCGGAGCGATGACTGCGGACGTGCCCATGCCGTCGGAGCTTAAGGAGACGCTTTCGACCGTGCCCACAAGGAAGCCCGCAGGCCACCCGCCGCCCGCGCCCGAGGTCTCCACGGCATCCCCCGGCTCAAGGGACGGGTTGTCCGGCAGGTATTCCAGCGAAAAGCGTCCCGAACGCGAAAGGGTATAGCTTCCCAGCAGCACGCCGACCTCATGCGTCCGCGTCACAACCGCACCCGCACGCAGATTCGACGAGACGATCGTCTCCATCGACGACCAGTACTCACCCGCCTCGGCGATCCAGCCGACCAGACACTCATTCGCGATGACGCACTGACCCGCCTCCACGCCGTCCGCCGTGCCGACGTCCAGCAGATAGCGGTAGCCCCAGCTTCCGGTCTCGGTTCCCGTGACCTCGGCGGAGGCCAGGTCATATTCCTCGTACCGCTTGCGCATGCCCAGAAGCGTGCGCAGCTCGGCGTTTTCGTCCTCCAGCGCCTCCGCGCGGCGCACGCGGTCGGAAAGCTCCGAAATCTGTGCGCGAAGCTCTTCGTTTTCCGCTTGCAGCGCGTCCACGCCGTCCATATAGCGTCCGACCGAGGAAAACCACGCCGCGACGGCGGTGCAGCCCTTCTGCAGGGGACGCATCGCCGTAAGTGCCGCATCCTTCAGCGGCGAGGGCTTTTTCGAGGCAAGCCCCCATATCCCGAAGCCCGCAGCGGCCAGCAGCAGCACCGCCGCCGCCAGCATCAGCCCGGATTTCCAGAATCTGCGCAATTTCCGCGTCCTCCGTCCTTCCACACGTCGAAGCCCATCTGTCCCAGCATCTCGCCCAGAGGCTCAAGCGGCAGTCCCACGACGTTAAAGTAATCTCCCTCCAGCGCCTCCACCAGCCACGCGGCGCGTCCCTGGATGCCGTAGGCACCCGCCTTGTCAAATGGCTCGCCCGTTGCGATGTAGGCCTCGATTTCATGCTCTCCGATCGTCCTGAAGCGCACGCGCGTCCGAACCGTCCTCACAAGGCAGTCCTCCCCGTGCAGGACGGCCAGTCCCGTCACAACGGTATGCGTGCGTCCCGAAAGAGCCGTGAGCATCTCCCGCGCCTCGTCCGCGGAGTGCGGCTTTCCGAAAACCGCGCCCTCGGGCGTCAGCACCGTCGTATCCGCACCCAGAACGTAATCCTCCCGCGCGCATGCCACGGCCTGAGCCTTGCGGCGGGCGATGACGGCGGCGGCCTCGTCCGGCGAGGCGCCCTCGGGCGGCGTTTCATCCGCCCGGGACACGCGCACCTCGAACGAGAGTCCCATCTGCGTTAAAAGCTCCCTCCTGCGCGGGGATCCGGAAGCCAGAATCAGCATGTCATACCAGCTTTCTGTACAGCAAAAGTGCCGCGACAATGCCCAGAATCGTCGCGATATTGATTTCCACCATGCACCCCAGCACGATCTTGATGACCGCCAGATCGAGCACCACGGGGTTCGTCGTCGAAAGGCCGAAGCTCGCGCCGTAGGCCAGCCACTCCAGCCACGGAATGCCCTGCACCAGCTGCGCGATGAGTCCTCCGACCACGGCACCCGTCAGGATGACGAGAATGAATACGAATGCGTTTTTCCACTTCACAGGGCATCCCCCTCTTCTCTTTTACCGTCCGGTCGAGCCGTAGCCTCCCGTGCCGCGCTCGCTTTCGGGAAGATTATCGCATTCCTCCCACTCGGCTTCGGCAACCGGGACGATCATCAGCTGACCCACGCGCTGCCCGGGCTCAAGCGTCACGGGCGTATCCGTATGATTGATGAGGCAGATCTTCAGCTCCCCGCGGTAGTCCGAGTCGATCACGCCCACCGCATTGGCGGGCGCGACGCCCTGCTTCGCCGCAAGCCCCGAGCGTCCGAAGAGCAGCGCGACGTACTGCGCGGACGGAAGCGCTATGGCAAAGCCCAGGGGCAGAAGCGCCGGCACATGGGGCGCAAGCGTCACGGGCTCATCCGTTGCCAGTGCCACGTCCATCGCCGCCGCTCCGGGCGTCATGTATCGCGGAAGCGCCACGCCCTCCCGCAGTCTCTGAATCTGAATCCGTACGTTCATTCGACACCTCGATAATATAATCCGCGGGTAAAGCGCTGCGGAGGCCCGCCTCCGTTCAGATAGCATCCGGCAACGCGGACGCATTCCGCGGGGCTCTCCGTCGTGAATTCAAGCCGCACCGTCCGGAGTCCGAGTCCCGCGTAATCCTCGCGGCGGTCGGCCAGCCACAGCGGCACGCCGTTATACAGAGCCGTGCGGCATCCGTATGCCGGGAGGAGCAGGAACTCCTCGCCCGTGCGGTCGCGCAGGAGCTGCGGACGCAGAGTCCCCTCCGCTCTTCCGCAGCGGCACACGCCCTCGCGCGAGCGGATCAGGCAGTTTTCGAACAGCATGAGCGGCAGCCTGCCGTAGACGATCGCCTCCGTGGGCAGCACCTTTCCCAGATCGCGTATGGCGGCAAAGCGCAGCTCAAACGAAACCGCTGCACTGGAAAAGCCTCTCTCGCGCAGCACGGTCAGGCTCTGCGTATTGTACGCATTCAGCCCGAAGTCGCCGCGGAGCTCCAGCCCCGCCTCGCGCGCAAGCTCCGTATGTCCGAGATTGCCCAGCAGCGCCGCCTGCACACCGCAGTCCGCCGCCGCGCGAAGCATCCGGCGCACGTCCTCCTCCTGCACGGGCAGGATGACGCGCGGAAGCGTCACCGCCGTCCGCACGCCCCTCTGTACAAGCGCCGCAAGCTCCCGCGTATGCGCAGCGGCCTCCTCCAGCGGCAGGTAGATCCACTCAGGACCCGTCTCCAGAAGCGCATCCGTGATCTGCTCCGTGCGCTGCACCGAAAGGGTCAGCTTCGGGCGGGATTTCCGGTTCTTCGGACACGGCTCCTCCTCGTATACGCCCGTCACGGGCGCGGGCTTCGGCAGGGGTCGCTCCGGGCGCGTATCATGCGCGTAGCTTCTGCGCGCCTCGGCGCACAGCCGCGCAAGCTCCGCCTCCGGCGCTTCCGTCCGGACGCCGAACATCTCCCGTCCGGGGGGCGACGTCCGGCTCACGGCCTTCCCCGCAAAATACCCGTCCGTGAAGCCCTCGCGCGAAAACATCGCCGCAAGCCTGCGGAGCTCTTCGCGGGAGGGAGCGTGCCGCTCATCCAGCGCACGGCGGTAGACACCGGTCGCCGCAGCGACGTATTCGGGGCGTCTCATGCGTCCCTCGATCTTCAGCGACGCGACGCCCAGGGCGCGCAGCTCCTCGAGATGCCCGGCCATGCACAGCTCCTTGAGCGACATGGCGGGATACGGCTTCCCCCGTCCGTCCGAGTAGAGCATCCGGCAGGGCTGTGCGCAGAGTCCGCGGTTTCCGCTTCTCCGTCCGATCATCGCGCTCATGTAGCACTGTCCGGAGTATGCCGCGCACAGCGCTCCGTGGACGAATACCTCAATCTCAACGGGCGATTCGCGGCACAGGATCTCCAGATCGGCTTTTGAAAGCTCGCGCGCCGCGACGACGCGCGTAAAGCCCATCTCCGCGGCGGCACATGCGCCCTGTACATTATGGACGGACATCTGCGTACTGGCATGCAGTGCCAGCTCCGGCACGACCCGGCGCAGCCTCCTTGCAAGTCCGATATCCTGCACGATCAGCGCATCCGCGCCGCAGCGTGCAAGCGTCCGCGCGGCCTCGTCGGCCTCCTCCATTTCACGGTCGGATACCAGAATGTTGAAGGTACAGTAGACCTTCACGCCGAAGCGGTGGCAATAGGCGATAGCCTCCGCCAGCTCCTCCTCCGTGGAGAAATTCTTCGCGCGGCGTCTTGCGTTGAAGGAGGCTCCTCCGAAGTAGACGGCATCCGCGCCGTTCTGCACCGCCGCGCGCAGCGCCTCAAACGACCCCGCCGGCGCCAGCAGCTCCATCATTCCTTCTTTTCCTTTTCGCGGTTCAGCTCCCGGCGCAGGTCATTGACCTC
>CAVGLF010000049.1:0-13034 GCA_963630045.1 Butyricicoccaceae bacterium
GTGCCCCCCCGAATGCTTGGGGCACAGGCGCGGGAAAAAGGGGGTTCGGGGTACCCGGCGCGAAAAAGAAGGGGGTTCGGGGTTTCCCCCGACTGCCAAAAAAGGACTGAGCCCTCACGGCAGTGTCCCTCTGAGTGCTCGGGGTACAGGCGCGGGAAAAAGGGGGTTCGGGGTACCCGGCGCGAAAAGAAGGGGGTTCGGGGTTCCCCCCGACTGCGAAAAAAGGACTGAGACCTCACGGCAGTGTCCCCGAAAAAGGAAAAATGAGATGCGCACTCTTGCGCCGGGGCCGGGTTTGTGGTATACTGTGAATCGGGCTACTCTCCCGAAAGGGACGCAAATCCGCCACGGATATGAAATCATGAGGAAGGCAGGAAGCAGGAACCATGAGTGAACCTATTCGCGTTGGCGTCGTCGGTCTGGGCCGTATCGGTATGACGGTGCACAGAAGCTATTATGAGAAGCATCCGGAGCAGTACAGGGTTGTCGCCGCCTGCGATCTGATTGAGGAGCGCTGCGACAAATACGCCGAGATTTTCGGCTGCAAGACCTACAGGAACATTGCGGAGTTCGTGACGGATCCCGAAATCGAGGTCGTGGATATCGCCACCCGCTCCTGCGATCACTATGCGCATGCCAAGCTGGCGCTCCTCGCGGGGAAGCATGTGCTGGTCGAGAAGCCCTTCTGCGAGACGGCGGCTCAGGCGGAGGAGCTCATCGAGCTCGGAAACCAGCCCGCGGGACCGCATATCTACGTCCGGCATAACCGCCGCTTCGAGGCGGGCTTCATCAAGGTGTGCGAGATCATTGACTCCGGGATCCTGGGCAATGTCTTCGAGATCAAGCTCACGCGCAACGGCTACCAGAGACGCAACGACTGGCAGACCATCAAGGAATTCGGCGGAGGACAGCTTCTGAACTGGGGGCCGCATATCGTCGATCACTCCCTGTATTTCTGCGGAGGCGCGTATGAGAAGATGTACGCGGATATCCGCCGTGCAACAGCCGTCGGAGACGCGGAGGATCACATCAAGCTCGTCTTCAAGGGCGTGAACGGACGCATCGTCGACATGGAGATCAGCGGAGGCGCTGCGCTGCCGACGCCGGAGTACGTCATCTACGGCACGCGCGGAAGCCTTGTCGGAGACAGCTTCAAGCTGCAGCTCAAGTACCTCGATCCGAACGTGCCGCTGGCGAAGATCCACGCCAATCCCGAGACGCCCGGAAGCGGCACCTACGGCAACGACGAGACGCTGACCTGGATCGAGGAAACCGTGGAGCTTCCCAAGGAGGATCAGACCAGCGTAATCTGGGAGCATTTCTACAGAACCATCCGCGAGGATAAGCCCTTCCCGATCACCTCCGCGCAGGCGGTCGAGGTCGTACGCACGATCGAAAAGGCCAAGGAAGGCACAATCTTCGCGTAGGGTACAGCATCAGCATCGCCCCTTTCAGTGAAGGGGAAAAGACCAAAATCAAGGAGGACACAAAACCAATATGCTGAAATTCGGTGTGGCCGACTACGGAATGAACGTATGGTTCGGCGCAAATTACGATTACGAAAAGAGACTTGAGAAGCTCAAGGCCATCGGATACGACGGAATCGAGCGTCTGTCCCCGCTGGATGCCGCCGACGCCATGCGTCAGCTCACCTGCCTGGCGCGCCTGGGCATGGACTTCGCGACCTGCGAGACGCATAACCCCGAGCGCAACATCAAGTGGACGGCTGCCCTGGGTCACAAGTACATCTGGGCCGATCCGTCCGCGTACATTCCGCGTGACTTCGATGCCTACTGCCGCACCGTCCGCTATCAGTGCGAGGTCTGCGCGGAGTTCGGCATCCGTGCCGCCGTCCATAACCACCTGGGCTCCATGGTCGAGACGCCCGAGGAGCTGGATGCCTTCATGGAGGCCTGCCCCGATGCCGGCCTGCTGCTCGATACCGGCCACCTGGGCGTTGCCGGAGGCGATGTCGTGAAGACCGCCGAAAAGTACTATGACCGCATCGTCGCCGTCCATCTCAAGGACTGGGTCGGCACCGATCCGAACGCCGCCGAGTGGTACAACAGAGGCTACTTCACGGGTCTGGGACACGGCAATCTGCCCATCGACAACCGCGGAGTCGTGGAATACCTGATGAGCCGCGGCTACGACAAGTGGATCTTCATCGAAGAGGATACCCACAAGCAGGATCCGTATAAGGATCTCGCCGAGTGCCGTCAGGTTCTTGCGGACTGGATCCGTGGCTGACGCTTTACAATACCGGCAAAGCTGCACCGCACTATGATCTGATATGCTCCCTTCCGTGACCGGGCGTCTGCTTTCCGCAGCCCTTCGCGGAGGGGAGCATATTGCATCACGCGGCCCGGTTCCTCCGGCTCCCGGGCGCGCTCAGAACATAACGTTCATCCGGCGCGCCCTTCGCAGAGCAATGCCGCGCGGCATCGGGGGGGAAAAACGCGGTGAGAGGAATAAATAGTTGATTTGGCGGCAATATCGCGGGGACAGGCGCCGCGCGTTTATGCATTCATCCAAAATGCGCGGAAAGCGTCCGGACTGCCCTTGACAAACGGGAAAACTGCGCGTATAATGCAAAACGATTTACAAGGGAAGGAGAGAGTGGAACCTATGACTGCCATGCAGAGCTCTGTGATGCGCACCGTGGGGTCTCGCTCTGTCCGTGCCTCCCGCTCTCTGTATGCCTTTGAAGCGGTACGATTTTATGCGTACCGCTTTTTTTATCGTTTTTACGGAATCGCGATGAATCCCCCGCTGAGGACGCATGCAGTGACATACGGAGCGTAAGGCGTTTATACATGTCACGATGAAAAGCGGCTTCCTTCAGTCGGAGGAGGCCGCTTTTTCATTATAATATTCGAAAAAACAAAGGATTCCCGCCGCAGCCGGCAAAAAATAAAGACAACGGCCGGCGCGAGCCGCAAGAAAGGATTGTCAGATGAGCAATATGAATGACCTTGAGCTTTCCAGAAAGACCATCAGCCGTGTGGATGCCGAGATGGCGCGTCTTTTCGAGGAGCGCATGCATGCCTGCGAGAAAATCGCCGGGTATAAGCGGGAGCACGGACTCTCCGTGCGCGATCCGGCGCGTGAGGCGGAGCTCATCAGCCGCTCCCGCTCGATGATCGAGAGCCCCGAGATTGAGGAGTACTACGTCCGCTTTCTGAAAAACACCATCGAGCTGTCCTGCCGCTACCAGACCCGGCTCCTCGAGGGGATGAAGGTCGCCTACTGCGGCGATGAGGGTGCGTTCGCCTGCATCGCGGCGGGACGCATGTTCCCCGGAGCGGCTCTGTGTGCCTGCTCCGACTTCACGGAGGCCTACCGCGGCACGGAGAGCGGCACATACGACTGCGCCGTACTGCCTCTGGAAAACAGCTACGCGGGCGAGGTCGGCACGGTCATGGATCTGCTCTTCTCCGGCGGGCTCTTCGTCAATCAGGTCATCGATCTGCCCGTGACGCACAGCCTCATCGCCCTGCCCGGTGCCTCTCCCGAGGGCATCCGCCGCGTCATCAGCCATCCGCAGGCGCTGGCGCAGTGCCGCGACTACATCCGCGCACACGGATACGAGACGGAATCCTTTACCAACACCGCGCTGGCCGTGAAGCATGTGCGCGAGCTGGGGGATCCCGGCGTTGCCGCCATCGCGGCGCAGGAGACCGCCGACATCTTCGGGATGAAGGTGCTCGACGCCCGCATCAACGACAATCCCAACAATACCACGCGCTTTGCCGCGCTGTCCCGCGTGCAGAACCGTCCCGCCGCCGCCGCGCGCCGCGAGGACGAGAGCTTCATCCTCGTCTTCACCGTCCGCAACGAGGCCGGATCTCTGGCGCAGACGCTGAACATCATCGGTGCGCACGGCTTCAACATGCGCGCCGTCCGCAGCCGTCCGATGAAGGATCTGCAGTGGAGCTACTTCTTCTACATCGAGGCCGAGGGCAATGTCAATACGGAAAACGGACGCGAGATGCTGCAGGAGCTCTCCGCCGTCTGCGCGAAGCTGCGGCTTGTCGGCACCTTCTACTCCCATCAGAGCACGCAGGAACAGGGGGCGGAGGAGCAATGATCATTCCCGTCCGCACGAAAGAGGGAGGCTACGACATCGTTCTGGAAACGGGCGCGCTTGAGAGGGCGGGGGAGTACTTAAACCTTGACCGGCGGGTGCTCATCGTATCCGACACGGGTGTGCCGGAGCGCTATGCGGAGTGCATCGCACGCGCCTCGCGCGAGCCCGTGCGGGTGACCATCCCGGCGGGGGAGGCCTCGAAGAACCTTTCGCAGTGGGAGGAGCTTCTGCGCACCATGCTGGAGCACTCCTTTGCGAGGGGGGACTGCGTCGCCGCCGTGGGCGGAGGCGTCACGGGCGATCTCGCGGGCTTCGCCGCCGCCTGCTACATGCGCGGCATTGAGTTTTACAACATCCCCACGACGCTGCTGTCCCAGGTGGATTCCTCCATCGGGGGAAAAACCGCCGTGGACTTCGGTGGAGTCAAAAACATCGTCGGCAGCTTCTATCCCCCCGCGCGCGTGCTCATCGACCCGGACGTGCTGGGAACGCTGCCTGCGCGGGAGCTTCACGCGGGACTGGCAGAGGCCGTCAAGATGGCTGCGACCTGCGACGGGGAGCTCTTCGGGCTCATAGAACGATCGGAATCCCTGGAGGAGGATCTGCCCGAAATCATCCGGCGCGCGCTCCTCATCAAGAAGCGCGTGGTCGAGGAGGATCCGCTGGAGCACGGACTGCGCAGAGTGCTGAACTTCGGACACACGGCGGGTCACGCCGTCGAGAGCCTGGGAGAGGGAAGCCTGCTGCACGGCGAGTGCGTGGCGCTGGGCATGCTGCCCATGAGCTCCGGCGCGGCGCGGGAGAGAATCCGCCGCGTGCTTGTAAAGTATGACCTGCCCGTGCGCATTCCGTTCGGGACGCAGGAGCTTCTTTCCTATATGAAGCATGACAAGAAGATGCAGGGAGACAGGGTGTGCGCCGTATTCGTCGAAGAAATCGGAAGCGCCCGGATGGAGCGCGTGCGCCCCGAGGACATCCTGCGGCGCGTGGAGGAAACGGCATGAAGAATACCTTCGGACAGAGCGTCTGCCTGACGCTGTTCGGCGAAAGCCACGGAGCGGCGGTAGGCGCCGTGCTGGACGGACTGGCTCCGGGGCTTCCCGTATCGGAGGAGGCCATCCGGCGGCAGCTGGACCGCCGCCGCCCCGGCTCCGCGCTCGATACGCCGCGCCGGGAGGAGGACCCCTTCGAGATCGTAAGCGGCGTCTTCAATGGACGCACGACCGGCACGCCCCTGTGCATCGTCATCCCCAACGGGGATACGCACAGCCGCGACTATACCTACGGGACGGCGCGTCCCGCGCATGCGGACTACACCGCGTTCCGCAAGTATCACGGCTTCGAGGACTACCGCGGAGGGGGACATTTCTCCGGACGCATCACGGCGGCCCTCACGGCGGCGGGCGGCATCCTTCTGCCGGCGCTGGAGCGCATCGGCATCCGCATCGGGACGCATATCCTGCGCTGCGCGGACGTGTCCGACAGGAGCTTTTCCGACTGCGCCCCGGAGCTTGAGGATCTTGGCACAAAGGACTTCCCCGTGCTCGATGACGAGGCGGGGGACAGAATGCGTGAGCGCATTCTCGAGGCACGGGAGAATCAGGACAGCGTCGGGGGCGTCACGCAGACCGCCGTATGCGGACTGCCGGCGGGACTCGGCGAGCCGTGGTTTGACAGCATGGAGAGCGTGCTGTCCCATGCGGTCTTCAGCATCGGCGGCATCAAGGGCATTGAGTTCGGCGCGGGCTTTGCCATGGCTCAGGGGCGCGGCAGCTCGTGCAACGATGCCTTCCGCATGCAGGACGGACGCGTTGCGACCGTGACGAATCACAACGGCGGCATCAACGGCGGCATCACGAACGGCATGCCCGTCATATTTCAGTGCGCGGTCAAGCCCACGCCGTCCATCGCGCAGACGCAGCAGACCGTTGACTTTCTGCACGGAGAGGATGCACAGATCCGCATCGCAGGGCGGCACGATCCCGCCATCGTGCGGCGCGTCTGCCCGGTGCTGGACAGCACGGCGGCGCTCGTCGTCTGCGACATGCTGGCCGTGCGCTTCGGCACGGATGTATTACAGGAAGGAGTTCCCTCATGCGCTACGGACTGATCGGAGAGAGGCTCGGACACAGCTACTCAAAGGAGATTCACGGGCGGATTGCACGCTACGACTACGAGCTGCGGGAGATTGCACGCGAGGCACTGCCGGAATTCCTCATGAAGCGCGAGTTTCTCGGCATCAACGTCACCATTCCCTATAAGGAGGCCGTCATGCCCTTCCTCGATGAGATCTCCGAAAACGCACGGCTCATCGGCTCCGTCAATACGATCGTGTGCCGGAACGGGCGGCTTTCCGGCTACAACACGGATCTTTCGGGAATGATCGCCATGCTGCGTCATGCGGGCATCGGGCTTTGCGGACGGCGCGTGATGATCCTCGGCACGGGAGGTACCTCGAAGACGGCGCGGGCGGCGGCAAAAAAGCTCGGTGCGGCCCGCGTGACGGTCGTCTCCAGGCAGGGACGCGAGGGCGGCATCTCCTATGAGGAGGCACGGCGGCAGTCGGATACGCAGATTCTCATCAATACGACGCCCGTCGGCATGTATCCGCATACCGAAGAGCAGCCCGTCACACTGGACTCCTTCCCGGAGCTCGCCGGCGTGGCGGACGTGATCTACAACCCGCTGCGCACGGAGCTTATACAGGAGGCCGCGGCGCGGGGCATCCCCTGCACGGGGGGACTCTACATGCTCGCGGCTCAGGCCGAGTACGCCCGCTCCCTCTTTCTGGGGGAGGAGGCAGACGAGACGCTGATTGAACGCGCCTATGAGGGAACGCTCGCCGAAAAGCGGAGCATTGTCCTCATCGGCATGCCCTCCTCGGGGAAAAGCACCGTGGGAGCGCGTCTTTCGGAAAAGCTGGGACGCCCCCTTCTTGATACGGACGGGCTCGTCCGGGAGCGCGCGGGCATGAGCATCCCGGAGATCTTCCGCACACGGGGCGAGGAGGCCTTCCGCGAGATGGAGACGGAGGCTATCGGCGGCATCGCGGACATCGGAGGACGCATCATCGCAACGGGAGGCGGCGCCGTGCTGCGGGAGGAAAACCTCCGGGCACTGAAGAAAAACGGCGTGCTCGTCTTCCTCGACCGTCCGCTTGAGGCGCTGTGCGGGACACAGGACCGCCCGCTGGCGCAGGATGCCCGCGCAATGGAAAAGCTGTACGGCGAACGGTACGCGCGCTACCTGGCAGCGGCCGACCTGCGCATCGAGGGGAACGATCCCCCGGATGCCATCGCCGACCGGATTATGAAGGAGCTGAAGCTATGAAGATTCTCATCCTGAACGGACCGAATATCAATATGCTGGGCATTCGCGAGCCCGAAATCTACGGACATGAAAGCTATGACGATCTCGTGGATCTCATCACGTCCCACGCCGCATCCATCGGCGTGGACGTCCTCTTCCGCCAGTCCAACCACGAGGGCGACCTGGTCGACGCGATCCAGGGCGCGTACTTTGCGGGACTGGACGGCATCGTCTTCAATCCGGCGGCCTATACGCATACCTCCGTTGCCATTGCGGATGCCGTGCGCGGCGTGGGACTGCCGACGGTGGAGGTGCATATCTCGGACGTGAGCCGCAGAGAGGCGTACAGGCAGGTAAGCTACATCTCGGAGGCCGCCGTGAAGACCATCTCGGGACAGGGACTCGCGGGCTATACGCAGGCGCTGGATTTTCTGGCTGAGTATATCGGAAAACGGAAATGAGACTGTGATGAGAATAAGGATTCATCCCGGCGCGGCCTCCGGAACGGCCGCGGCGCCGCCCTCCAAGAGCACGGCGCACCGCATGATGATCTGCGCCGCTCTGGCTCCCGGGACGAGCGTCCTTCACGGGATCGGCGGCAGCGAGGACATGCTTGCGACGATTGACTGCATCCGTGCGCTGGGTGCGGAGGCGGAGCGGGACGGGGATACGCTCACGGTATCGGGCGGACACCCTGATGCCTCCGGCGAGGCGGTATTTCCCTGCCGCGAAAGCGGCAGTACGCTGCGCTTCTTCCTGCCCATCTCCCTTGCGGCGGGAACGGGCGGCAGCTTTACGGGCACGCCCAGACTGTTCGAGCGCGGCATCGGCATCTATGAGACGATTTTCGCCGGGGCGGGCATCCGGACGGAGCGGACGGAGGCGGGGCTCAGAGTTCGCGGCCGGCTTGCCCCCGGCACATATGAGCTTCCCGGAAACGTCTCCAGTCAGTTCGTGACGGGACTTCTGCTCGCTCTGACGGTTTTCGGGGAGGAAAGCCGCGTTCGGGTGCTTCCGCCCGTCGAAAGCCGCCGCTATATCGACATCACAATCTCCGTGCTGGCGCGCTTCGGCATCCGCATCGAGGAGACGGAGCCGAATGTCTTCCGCATCCCGGGCGGGCAGCACCTTGCGCCGCTTACGGCGCGGGTCGAGGGGGACTGGTCGAATGCGGCCTTCCTTCTGGCGCTGAATCATCTGGGCGGGCATGTGCAGGTGACGGGACTGAATGCGGAAAGCCTTCAGGGGGACCGCATCTGCGCGGAATATCTCGACCGGCTGGAGCATCCGGGCGCCTGTCTGGAGCTTTCGGGCTGCCCGGATCTCGCGCCGGTGCTGATGGCCGTCGCCGCCGCGCGGTACGGCGCGGTCTTCACCGGGACGAGACGGCTGCGCATCAAGGAAAGCGACCGTGCGGCCGCCATGCGCGAGGAGCTTGCACGGATGGGAACGCGCGTTGACGTGGAGGAAAACCGCGTAATCGTGCATGCGGGTACGCTCCACGCGCCCGGGGAGCCGCTGGACGGACACAACGATCACCGCATCGTCATGGCGCTTGCCGTTCTCTGTACGCTGACAGGGGGCGAAATCACGGGCGCCGGGGCCGTGCGCAAGAGCTGGCCGGAGTTTTTCGGCGTACTGGAGACACTTGGAGTGGAGGCGGAGCATGAAACTTCCGATTGAAACGAAAATTCTGATCGTGGGGCTGGGACTCATCGGCGGCAGCTACGCTGCGGCGCTTTCGGAGAAGGGGTACACCGTCGGCGCGCTTGACGTGAGCGCGGACTCCCTCCGCTTTGCCCTTGACTCGGGGTGGATTGCCGACGGACGCACGGATGCGGACGCGGCTTACATCGGACAGTTTGATCTGGTGGTCTTCGCGCTGTATCCGCACATCCTTACGGAGTGGCTGAGCGCTCATCAGGACGCGCTGCGTCCGCATGCGCTGCTGACGGACGTCACGGGCGTGAAATCCTGCGTCGTACACGGCGTACAGGGGATGCTCAGGCCGGATGTCGAGTTCATCGGAGCGCATCCGATGGCGGGACGCGAGGTCTCGGGCGTCAAAAACGCACGCGCGGATCTGTTCGAGGGCGCAAACTACATCGTCACGCCGACGGAGCAGAACACGCGGGAGGGCGTGGAGCTCTGCCGGGCGCTGGGGGAGACGCTGGGCTGCCGGACCGTGACGGAGCTGACCCCGGAGCGTCATGACGAGGTCGTGGGCTTTCTGTCCCATCTGACGCACTGCATCGCCGTTGCGCTGATGACCTGCCGCGAGTCCGGGCATATGTGCGACTATACGGGGGATTCCTTCCGCGACCTGACGCGCATTGCGAAAATCAACGACGAGATGTGGAGCGAGCTGTTCCTGCTCAACAAGACGGAGCTTCTGGAGCAGATGGAGCTCTTTGAGACGGCTTTTGACCATCTGCGCACCTGTCTGGAGCGGGATGACCGTCAGGGACTGCGGGAGATGATGCGTCTGTCCACACAGAGACGCGCCTACTTTGATTCAAGGGAGTAAGAATTTATGAATATGATCTTCAAACGGAAAATGCCCACGCCTCAGGAGGTCAAGGACATGTACAGCCTCTCCGAGGAGCTGGCCGGGCGCAAGCGGGAGACGGACGAGGCGCTGCGCCGCATCTTCACGGGGGAGGATTCCCGGCTGGTGCTCATCATCGGCCCCTGCTCCGCCGACCGCGAGGACGCGGTGCTGGAGTACATTTCGCGCCTGCGCGAGGTGCAGGAGAAGGTGCGGGACAAGCTGCTCATCATCCCGCGCGTCTATACGAACAAGCCCCGCACGACGGGCGACGGCTACAAGGGCATGCTCCATCAGCCGGATCCGGGCGCGTCCCCGGATATGCTCCGCGGACTCATCGCCATCCGCAGACTGCATCTGCGGGCGCTGGAGCAGACGGGATTTTCCTGCGCCGACGAGATGCTGTATCCGGAGAATCACCATTATCTGTCGGATGTGCTGTCCTATGTTGCGGTCGGAGCGCGCTCCGTGGAGAATCAGCTCCACCGCCTGACGGCCTCGGGACTCGACCTGCCCGTCGGCATGAAGAATCCGACGGGAGGGGATCTGTCCGTCATGATGAACTCCATCCGGGCGGCGCAGCATCCGCATACCTTCGTATACTCCAACTGGGAGGTCTCGAGCCGCGGCAACCTTCTGACGCACGCCATCCTGCGCGGCTACTCGGACAAGCTCGGGCAGAGCATTCCGAACTATCACTACGAGGATTTAGAGCATCTGTGCGCGCTGTATGCGGAAAGCGGACTTGCAAACCCCGGCGTGATCGTCGACACGAATCACGCGAACTCCGGCAAGAAATGGGATCAGCAGCCGCGCATCGTGAAGGAGATTCTGCACAGCTGCCGTCACAGCGGGGAGATCAACGGACTTGTACGGGGCATGATGATCGAGTCCTATCTGGAGGACGGCGCACAGAAGCCGGGAGGCGGCGTATACGGGCAGTCCATCACGGATCCCTGTCTGGGATGGGAGAAAACGGAGCGGCTGATCTACGAAATCGCGGATCTGAGATAAAAGGAGTGGGCCACGGGAAAGCTGCCCCCCGGGGGATGAACCCCTTCGGGAAGGCGGATGCTTCCGGAAGAAACAGATTTCCCGCGAAAAAACACCAAATAACTGTTGCATTTCGACAAAAAGCATGGTACAATAAACCGATCCGTTGAAGGATATTTCCATGAACAGAATTTCGAACTGCAGACAGGAGGATTTATCTCAATGAAGAACGCAGACGATGTCCTGACCAACATCAGCGCACCGACTGAGTGCGGATGCAAGGGCGAGGGCGGCCGCCGCCTGAAGATCGGTATCATCGGTACCGGCTGGATTGCGGGCTCCCATATCACCAGCTATCTGCATCAGCCCGATGTCGATATCGTGGCGGGTGCCGATCTCGTGCCCGGCAAAGCTGAGAAATTTTTCAAGGATCACGGCGTGGAAGGCGTACGCTGCTACCCGGATCATCACTCCATGCTGGAGAATGAGGAGCTGGACGCGGTTTCCGTCTGTACCTATAATATGGCGCATGCGATTCCCACCATCGACGCGCTGGAGCACGGCGTCAACGTCCTGCTCGAAAAGCCCATGTGCGTAACGCTCGATGAGGCCGTTGCCATCCGCAAGGCCGAGAAGGCCTCCGGCAAGGTTCTGTCCATCGGCTTCCAGCCCCGTATGGACGCGAACATGAAGATGATCAAGCGCATCGTCGATTCCGGCGAGCTGGGACGGATCTACTACATCCAGACCGGCGGCGGCCGCCGCCGCGGCATCCCGACGCCCTACGGCACGTCCTTCATCGCGGCTGAGACCGGCGGCATCGGCGCGCTGGGCGACATCGGCTGCTACTCGCTCGATATGGTTCTGAATGCCATCGGCTACCCGAAGCCTCTGACGGTCACGGGCTATACGGCCGACTTCTTCGGCAAGGATCCGGCTACCTACCCCGGACATCCGGAGTATGCCAAGGCCTTCGGCGTGGATGACTTCGCCGCGGCGTTCGTCCGTCTGGAGGGCGGCATCATCCTCGACTTCCGCATCGCGTGGGCGATGAACATCAACACCCCCGGCGACACCATCATCCTGGGCACCAAGGGCGGTCTGCGCATCCCGTCCACGGACTGCTGGAACGGCTCCGTCGGCGGCCCGATGACGCTGTATCATGAGGTGGCCGGTGAGCAGACCGAGACCGTCATCCCGATTCTGCGGAATGAATTCGAGGGCGGCCTCTTCGACGAGAAGATCCGTACCTTCCTCGATGCGGTTCTCTACAACCTGCCCGCGCCGGTTCCGTCCTCCCAGATCATCTACAACCAGGCGATCATCGACGGCATCAACCGCTCCGCGAAGCTCGGCCGCGAGGTCGAAATCGAGGTTCCCGAGGTCTGAGTTTTCCCCCCATCGCCTGTCCCGCTCGTACATGAATAAATAAGTAAGCAGGTCACGCCCTTTTTTTGAACAGCTGGCTCAAAAAAGAGGGAAAGTGACCTGCTTGTTTATTTTCTTCATTCCGGGGGATGAGTGCCGGATTATTAAAAACCCGGCGCTCGTCCGATGCGGCTGCCTCAGAACGCCCAGGTGCCGCCTCGGAAGATCGGATGCGTGACGCCCGCCTCGTCGATGCCGTCGATCGAAAGATCGTCGCTGCCGATCATGAAGTCGGTGTGAGCGGCGGCATCGTTTACGCCGGCGGCGTGGATCTCCCCGGGCGTCATGCTCTCGAAGCCCTTCAGGCACTCGGCGAAGCCGAAGCCCAGAGCAAGGTGGCAGGAGGCGTTCTCATCGAAAAGCGTGTTGTAGAACAGCAGCCCGGAGCGGCTGATGGGGGATTCCTTCGGCACGAGGGCGCACTCGCCCAGGTAGTGACAGCCGTCGTCCATGCCGATGACCTGCTCAAGGACGTCCTGTCCCTTTTCAGCGTGCACCTCGACCGCACGGCCCTTTTCAAAGCGCACGGAGAAGTTTTCGATGAGCTGTCCCTGATAGGAGAGGGGCTTTGTGGAGTATACGATTCCCTCGGCGGTATTGCGGTCGGGGGAGGTGAAGACCTCCTCGGTCGGCATGTTGGGATCGTATACGACACCCTGCAGAGTG
>CAVGLF010000050.1:0-12973 GCA_963630045.1 Butyricicoccaceae bacterium
GTCCAAGGCTACGGGCTATCCGATCGCAAAGGTTGCGACGAAGGTCGCCTTAGGCTATACCCTCGACGAGATTCCCAATGCCGTCACGAAGAAGACCTATGCCGCGTTTGAGCCCGCGCTGGACTACATCGCGCTGAAAATGCCCAAGTGGCCGTTTGATAAATTCGTCTACGCCAAGCGCGAGCTGGGTACGCAGATGAAGGCGACGGGCGAGGTCATGTCCATGGCGCCGTCGTTCGAGATGGCGCTCCTGAAGGCCGTGCGCGGATGTGAAATCGGACAGGACTCGCTGAATATGCCCCGAATGGAGCGGCTCTCCGATGAGGAAATCCGCAAAATTCTGATTCATGCGACGGACGAACGCCTCTTTGCGCTGTATGAGGCGCTGAAGCGCGGCATGAGCGTTGAGGAAATCCATGAGATTTCCAAAATCGACCGCTGGTTTTTGTGGAAGATCGAGGGTCTTCTGAAGTTCGAGCGCTCCATCCGCGGCAATCTGACCGAGGAGCTCTACCATGAGGGAAAGCGTCTGGGATACCCTGACCGCACGCTCGAGCGGCTCTCCGGATGCTCTCTGCCCTGCGCGTCCCAGGTGCCCATGTACAAGATGGTCGACACCTGCGCCGCCGAATTCCGCGCGGAGACTCCGTACTTCTACTCCACCTACGATACGCCCGAGGAGGGCGGCGTCAACGAGGCGTACGAGCTCGCGACGGCTCATAAGCGCCGCAAGGTGCTGGTTTTAGGCTCCGGTCCGATCCGCATCGGCCAGGGCATCGAGTTCGACTATGCCTCCGTCTACTGCGTCTGGGTTTTAAAGGAGCGCGGCTACGAGGTCGTCATCGTCAACAATAACCCCGAAACGGTCTCCACGGACTTCGACACCGCCGACCGCCTCTACTTCGAGCCGCTGTCGCCCGAGGATGTCATGAACATCATCCGTCTGGAAAATCCGATGGGCGTGGTCGTGGCCTTCGGCGGCCAGACGGCCATCAAGCTGACGAAGACGCTGGCTGAAAACAACATTCCGATCATCGGCTCCTCGGCCGATACCATCGACATGGCGGAGGATCGTGAGCGCTTCGATGCACTTCTGGAATCGCTGAACATCCGCCGCCCGAAGGGGCATACCGTCATGACCGCGGATGAGGCGCTGCAGGCCGCGAATGACCTGGGCTACCCCGTGCTGGTGCGTCCCTCCTACGTCCTGGGCGGTCAGAACATGATCATCGCCTACTCCGATGACGACATCCGCGAGTACATGGCCATCATCCTGCGCTCCCGCCAGGACAACCCCGTTCTCGTCGACAAGTACCTCGAGGGACTGGAGATCGAGGTGGATGCCATCTGCGACGGCGAGGATCTGCTCATGCCCGGCATCATGCAGCACATTGAGCGCACGGGCGTGCACTCCGGCGACTCCATCGCCGTCTACCCCGCACCCTCGCTGGATGACGAGCTGCGCGCAAAGGTCGAAGACATCACCCGCCGGCTTTGCTTCGGGCTCCATGCGAAGGGTCTCGTCAACCTTCAGTACATCGTCTGCGGACGCGAAATCTACGTCATCGAGGTCAACCCGCGTGCCTCCCGCACCGTCCCCTATCTGTCCAAGGTCACGGGCGTTCCGATGTGCGAGCTTGCCGTGCGCTGCTCTCTGGGAGAAAAGCTCTCCGACCTGGGCTACGGCACCGGGCTTTACAAGATGTCCCCCTATGTCACGGTCAAGGTTCCGGTCTTCTCGTTTGAGAAGCTCACGGACGTCGATACGCAGCTCGGACCGGAGATGAAGTCCACGGGCGAGGTATTGGGCATCGGCAAAAACCTGCGCGAAGCGCTCTTCAAGGGTTTTGTCGCAGCCGGTTATACCATGCGCAAGTCCGGCGGCGTGTTCCTTTCCGTCCGCAAAACCGACAAGCCCGAAATTGCGGATATCGCCAAAAAGTACGCGGCCGCGGGCTTCGATCTCTACGCGACGACCGGCACAGCCGAGACCCTGCGCCATGCGCATCTGGAGGTCACGGAGCTCCCCGATTTCCATACCAACGGCCACGAGGCCATTCGCCTGCTGGAAAGCGGCAAGATTCAGTATGTCATCTCCACCTCCGTCCGCGGACGCAATCCCTCCCGTGAGAGCGTCCGTCTGCGCCGCCGCGCCATCAGCCTGCGCATCCCCTGCCTGACGGCGCTGGATACGGCGAACGCGGTCGCCGACACGCTGCTGTCCCTGTACACGCAGTCCAACACCGAGCTTGTCGACTTGAACGACATGCGTCCGGCGCATGTGTCCATCCGCTTCTCCAAGATGCAGATCTGCGGCAATGACTACATCTACATCAGCACCTTCGATCAGGAAATTCCCCAGCCCGAGTCGCTGACCGTTCTGCTGTCCGACCGCCACTTCGCCATCGGCGGAGACGGTGTCGTGGTAATCGGGCCGTCCGGTACAGCCGATGCCTCCATGCATCTGTATAACCGCGACGGCTCCGAGGGCCGCATGGGCGGCAATGCCATCTGCTGCGTGGCGAAGTACCTCTATGACAACGACATCGTGCGCCGCCGCGAGATGACCATCGAGACGCTCTCCGGCATCAAGCATCTGCGTGTGCTTACGCATAATGACCGGGTGCGTCACGTTACGGTGGATATGGGCCGGGTTTCTCTGGATTCCGCTGCCGTCCCGGTCAGTCTGGACGGTCAGGTCATCGGCCGCCGCGTCCGCGTCGCCGGAAGCGAGTACCGCATCACGGCGCTGAGCGTCGGCAATCCGCACTGCGTCGTCTTCACGGATGAGGTCGCGGACATCGACGTTGCGGAGCTCGGACCGAAATTCGAAAACGATCCCCTCTTCCCCGAGCGCGTCAATACGGAGTTCGTCGAGGTCGTCAATCCCGCCACGCTGAAGATGCGCGTGTGGGAGCGCGGCAACGGCGAGACCCTCGCCTGCGGCACGGGCGCCTGCGCAGCCGTCGTCGCGGCCGTCAAGAACGGGCTGTGCGAGGAAAATACCGACGTCCGCGTCATGGTGCAGGGCGGCGACCTCCATGTACGCTACGACGGAGAGTCCGTGACACTGTCCGGCGAAACCATCAAGGTCTACGACGGAATCGTCGAGATCTGATATCTTCCTTCCCACTGGAAGCAAAAAAACCCAGGACATGAAAATATCCCGGGAACCGACAAAAGCCTGATCGGTTCCCGGGATTCTTTTTTTTGCAAAAAGCGTTCGATTACTCTTCGTCTTCGTAGGCCGCCTTATGGGTATTGGCACGGCGGATCTGGTCGTAGATCCTGTCCTCGAACTTGCGCGAACGATCGTAGCGGTAGACACCGTTCTGCTCCTGCTCGATATCCGTCAGCTGCGTATAGCAGAAGGCGCAGATGTTGGGATTGTCGAGAAGCGCCACGGTGAGTCCTTCGTAGCGATTGCCGAATTCCTCCTCGGACTTCGGAGCCTGTCCGTAGCCCCAGCCGTCATCGCGCTCAGGCGCCCACCAGGTTCCGCCGTACTCGCTCACGAAGAAGGGCTGACCCTCGTACTCGGAGTAGCCGCGGTTGTACTGGTCGTAGTTCGGACCCTCCGGCGATACGCCGTCGAGACTGGCGTAGGTCGCACGGAAGAGCTCGGGATCCTGCTCATAATCGTGGACATCGTACACGTCGGTGATGCAATGGCAGTAGCCGGAGGTGTCGATGACGGGACGGGTGGGATCGATGGCGCGTGTGATCTCGTAGAGCGCGCTCATGATGCGGCGATCCTGCTCCTTTCTCGTCTCGTTGAGCGGGCACCAGCCGATGATGGACGGGTGGTTGCGGTCGCGGTTCACGATCTCCGTCCACTCCTCCGCCGTGGCGGCCAGACCTTCGGGACCGTAGACGTCCATGCCCCAGCTGGCATATTCGCCCCAGACCAGGTAGCCCAGCTTGTCCGCCCAGTAGAGGAAGCGCTCCTCGAAGACCTTCTGATGGAGTCTCGCTCCGTTGAAGCCCGCATCCATCGAAAGCTCGATGTCACGGCGCAGATCCTCGTCCGCCGGCGCGGTGTAGATGCCGTCGGGATAGAAGCCCTGATCCAGCACCAGACGCTGGAAGATCTTCTGCCCGTTGATGCGGAAGTTCTTTCCGTCAATTTCACTGCGGCGGAAGCCGAAGTACGCCGTTACATGATCCTCGATGCCGCAGGAGGTGAGAAGCGTGTAGGATACGTCATAGAGCTCGGGGGCGCCGGGCATCCAGAGCTTCGGATTGTCCACCTTCACCTGAGCAATCGTCCGGGCGGCGTTGGCCTGCACCTCCGTGCGTCCCAGAAGCTGCCCCTTATAGGAAACCTCGACCGCAAAGGTGCCGCCGCACTTCAGACCGTCGAAGCCGGCCTCGAACGTGACGAGTCCGTTCTTGTCATCCGGCAGGATGACGACGTCGCGGATGAAGGCCTTCGGCAGGTACTCAAGCCATACGGTCTGCCAGATGCCCGTGGTGCGCGTGTAATCGCAGGCCTTGGACAGGAAGGTGTCGCTCTGCTTGCCGTGGGGCTGGGAGGAATGACGCACGTCATCCTGAGCCTGTACGACGATGAGATTTTCGCCCGGATGGACGAATTTTGTGATCTCGATTCCGAAGGAAGCGTAGCCGCCCGTATGCCGTCCGGCCTTCTCCTCATTGACGTAAATCGTCGCATGATAATCCACCGCTCCGAAACGCAGGAAGACGCGGCCGGCGCACTGGGCTTCTGTCAGCGTAATGCTGCGGCGATACCAGACGGCGGAGATGAAGTCGATGTGACCGAGACCGGAAAGACGGGACTCGGGGCAGAACGGTACGACAATCTTCTCGGGATATTCGGCTTTCGCCTCATACATATGGCGCTGCTCGCCGGAATCTCCAAAATCAAACGCAAAATCCCACGAACCGTTCAGATTCTGCCAGGAATCGCGTGCAAACTGCGGACGGGGATATTCACTGCGCGGAATGGACATAAGCTGTAATCCTCCTGTAAAGTATGATACTATGGGATATTATTTTTTTACGTATAGTATCATAATTTCGCAGAAAAGTCAAGCATTCCATAAATTATGTGTTAAATCCCGCGTTATGCGCATACTACATCCGCACAGAGCCTTCTTGGAGGTGTTTGAGAGTACGGGATTGTCAGTCTCATCAAATTTCTGTTGCATTAGGCCGGTGTGTATGATACACTATGCATAAGGAACATCTTTTCATTACGTCGATATCGGAGGAGGTTATCCTATGTCTTTAAACTTCGCCCACCGCGGTTTTTCCGCGTCGTATCCCGAGAATACCATGCTCGCCTATCAGAAGGCGGTCGAGATCGGTGCACAGGGCATTGAAATGGATGTGCGCTTTACCCGTGACCGGAAGGTAATCATCTCGCATGACGGCAAGCTTGAACGCATGGCGGGCAAACCCGGGCATGTACGTGATTACGATCTTTCCGAGCTGCGTACCTTCAACTTCTGCGGCATGCATCCCGAGGCGGGATTCACCCCCATTGTCACCTTCGAGGAATATCTGGACTATATCCGCACGACAGACATCATCACCAACGTCGAAATCAAGAGCAATGCCGACAATTTCCTGGCGATTGAGGACGCCTGTGTCGATCTCATCCGCCGATTCCATCTGGAGGAGCGCATCATTTTCTCCTCGTTCAATCACGACTCCATGATATACTGCAAGCGCATTGCGCCGGAAATCCGGACGGGGCTCCTCTTCTACGGAGAATTCAGCCGGGAGTTTGCGCACCTGAGTTTTGCAGACTACGCAAAACTGTGCTGCGCCGATTATCTGCATCCGCATCATACCAGCATGACGCCCGAGGACGTTGCGCAGGCTCAGGAGGACGGCATCGGCGTAAACGTCTGGACAGTCGACGATCCCGACATCATGCGCCGCTATATCGCCGTCGGTACCCACGGCATCATCACGAATCATCCGGAGATTCTGCATGGAATTCTCGGGGAATAAAACGGATTACAGGAGGAATATCCCATGAAGGTTTTGCTCATCGGCGGTTCCGGTCATGTCGGTTCCCACCTCGTCGGCATCCTGCTGTCCCGGGGACATGAGGTCGTCATCGGCTCACGCGGCGTTACCTCCGCGAACTGCTGCACGGATCACGTCCGTACGGTCTGCGTCAATGCTCATGAGCCCGAGAGCTTGAAGGCACTCGCCGCGTCCGAGCATTTTGATGCGGTGGTCGACTTTCCCGGAACGGCTCAGAATGTCTGGAATGCGTTTCGCGACTGCGCCGACCATGTGATCGCCTGCGGCTCCCTGTGGATGCTGGGCAATCCCGTCGTCGTGCCGACGCCCGAGCTCACGCAAGGGTCCTGCCCCTTCGAGGGCTATGCGCTGCGCTACGGACAGATTCTCGACATGATTGCGGATTCCGGCCGTCATCGCGCGGTGTTCACGGCCGTCATGCCGCCCAATATCTGCGGTCCGGGCAAGATTCCGCTTGATACGCTGGGCGGACGCGACATCAATGTCCATCGCGCCAACATGCGCGGAGAGCCCGTATACCTGCCCGAGGGACCCGAGGCGCTCATCGGTCCCTGCGATGCCTGGGATCTGGCGATGATCTATGCGCTGGCGCTGGAGAACCGCTTTGCCGCAGCCGGTCAGATCTTCAACGGAGGCTCCGCCTACGCGCTGACATCCTCCCAGTTCGTGCGCACCATGGGACGCATCTATCACTCCGAGATTCCGATCGAATATGTATCCTGGGCCAGATACCGCGATGAAATCAGCCCCGGCATCGGCTACTGGTGGCATTTCTATGCACATATGTGCCCCGATATCTCCAAAGCGCAGAAGCTTCTGGGCTACCGCCCCCGCTATACGCCGGAGGAGACGCTGGAGCGTGCGGTGAACTGGATGCGCGCACGCAATATGCTGTAAAAAGAAAGTGGGATCCCCGTTATGAAGCTCTATATTTCTGCCGATATGGAAGGCTCTGCCGGTCTGACCGTCGAAAGTGAGTACACGCCGGGGCATCCCGACTACGCCTTCTTCCGCGCGCAGATGTCGCGCGAGGTTGCTGCGGCCTGTCGGGGCGCCGTCCGCGCGGGTGCGGGAGACATCCTTGTCCGGGATGCACATTACGATGCCCGGAATCTCGACCCCACGGACTTCCCCGAGTGCGCAAGGCTGCTGCGCGGACACACGGGTGACTGCTTCCCCATGGTGTCCGGGCTGCAGCTCGAGCACTTTGACGCCTGTCTGTTTACGGGATACCATTCCGGCGTTACCTCTCCGGAGTATCCCCTCTCCCACACCTTCTCCCGGCACAGCTATGACGATCTGCGGCTGAACGGGACATCCTGTTCGGAGTTCCGCTTCTATGCCTATGCCTGCGCGGAGCTTGGCGTTCCGGTCGCGTTTCTCTCCGGCGATGCCGGAATCTGCGCGGAGGCCAGGCGCCTCGTTCCCGGCATCACGACAGTCGCTACGCATGAGGGACGCGGCGCGGCCACCATATCGCTTCAGCCCCAGCGCGCAGCCGCGCTGATTGAGGAAGGCGTCGCGCATGCGGTCGCGCGGGGCTTCGGGGACTGTTATGTCGAGCTGCCGAAGCATTTTACCCTGGAGATCCGCTTCCGTGATCACCAGGATGCCTACGCCCGCAGCTTCTACCCCGGTGCGCGCCTTGCGGACTCCAAGACCGTGGTCTTCGAGTCCGACCGCTTTGAGGACATCCGCGTAGCCGTACATTTCATCGCATGAGCCGCCGGATCAACCTCGGACTCATCGCCCATGTCGATGCGGGCAAGACCACGCTGACGGAGCAGCTCCTCTTTGCCGCGGGAGCGCTGCGCACGGCGGGCAGTGTCGATCAGGGGACGACGCAGACGGACTATCTCTCCATCGAGCGCGCGCGGGGCATCTCCGTACGCACGTCCTCCACTGCACTTGAGTGGCGCGGCGTACGGATAAACCTCATCGATACGCCCGGACACGCAGACTTTTCCGGCGAGGTGGAGCGCGCCTTTTCGGCACTCGATGCCGCCGTACTGCTTGTTTCCTCCGCTGAGGGCATCCAGCCTCAGACGGAGACCCTCATGGACGTGCTGGAGGCGATGCATCTCCCCTGCGCCGTTTTCATCAACAAGATTGACCGTCCCGGAAGCGACTTCGCGCAGGTTCTCTCCGATCTCCGGGAGAAAATCCCCCGCCGGCTCTTTGCATACGGCCGTGCCCTCTGCGAGGGTACGGATCGCTGCTCAATCGAACTTCTGTCCGGGCAGGAGAGAATCGAGACGATGGCCACGGCCTCGGGCGACGATGCGCTCGTCCTGCGGCTTCTCGAAGGGGAGGATGTGCCGGAGCGGGAGCTTGCGCAGGCTCTGCGCATGGCCTGCCTCGACGCACAGGCCGTGCCCGTGCTCTGCGGTGCCTCGAAATTCGGAATCGGGACGAGGGAGCTTCTGGACGTTCTGACCGAGTTTCTGACCCCGGACGAGGCGGATGCCCGGGGTGCCCTCTCCGGCATCGTATACAAGGTGGAGCACGATCCCACGGCGGGCAAGCTTGCGCATGTCCGGCTGTTTTCCGGCTCTCTTCACAGCCGCGATGCGGTTTTTCTGCCGCGCACGGACTCCGAGGAGAAGATTACGCAGATTCTGTCTCCCGCCGGACGGCGTTTTCTGGACATTCACGAGGCTCGGGCCGGAGATATCGTCGCGGTTTCGGGGCTTTCCTCCGTTCGCGCGGGCGATGTGCTGGGGACGCTTCCCCCGCCCCGCACTCCCGTCTCCTTTTCAGCGTCCCTCCTGACCGTGCAGGCAGCTCCCGCAGAGGGCGGGGATGTCATGCAGCTGCTGCATGCGCTGCAGGAGCTTGCGGAGGAGGATCCGAACCTCGATGTGCTTTGGGTTCGGGAAAAGCAGGAGATTCATCTGCGCGTCTCGGGACGCATTCAGCTGGAGGTGCTCTCGGAATTCCTGCGTGAGCGCTACCATCTCGGGGTAATCTTCGGGACGCCCTCGGTCGTGTATAAGGAGGCGCCCGTCACCACGGCGCGGGGCTTTGATTCCTACACAATGCCCAAGCCCTGCTGGGCCGAGATCGAGTTCCTCATCGAGCCTCTTCCGCGCGGCTCTGGGCTGCGGTACGAATCGAAAATCGATCCCCGCCTCATCGATTACCGCTATCAGGCTCATATCGAGGCCTCCGTTCCGAAGGCTCTGAAGCAGGGGCTCATGGGCTGGGAGGTTACGGATCTCGCCGTTACGCTTACGGGCGGCAGCCAGCACCACGTGCATACCCACCCGCTGGATTTCTTCGTCTGCACGCCGATGGCGCTGATGGACGGCCTGCGGAATGCGGGGACGAAGCTTCTCGAGCCGATTCTCTCCGTGCGCTTCACGGCTCCGGAGGAATACCTCGGCCGCACCGTCTCGCGGCTTTTGGCGCATCGGGGGACATTCGACTCGCCGGTCGTCCGCCGCGGACGCTTCACGCTGGACGCGCGTGTCCCGGCCTCGGAGGCGATGGATTTTCCCACTGACTATCCCGCCATGACCTCCGGCACGGGGCGCGTGGGCATGCGCTTTCTGGAATATGACGACTGCCCGCCCGGAGTCGGCGCGGCGCGCGAGCGTGTCGGCATCAATCCGCTCGACCGCTCTCTGTGGATTCTGCACGCGCGCGGCGCGTATGCCGGGAACATCGAATGATTTTTCTCCGGCCGAACGCTTGAAAACCGCCCCCCGGGGGAAAAAGAGCCTTCACACCCCTTTTTTGAAATTTCCGGGTGCATGCCGCTTCAATCCTTCAAGATTATGCTTTTCTTTTTCCCCGGCATATGGTATAATAACCGGGACTAAAAAACGAAGGGAGGTTTTCCGGAACGAATTATGCTGTACTGTAAGGAATGCGGAGCGTCGCTTCCGGATGAAACTCCGCCCTTCTGCCCTGTCTGCGGCACCATCATCAACGCCACGGCACAGTCACCCGCCCCGCCTCAGACGGCGCCCTCCGAGCCCGTTCCCCCGGAGCACACAGCTACCGGGGAAGCCTTGTCCGACGCGGGTGCTCCGCCGGCCGCGCCTGTGCGCAAATCTGCGCCCTGTGCAGTGCTTAAGCCCTCGCAGGTGCGCGGAAAATATCCCCCGCCGCTGTCCACCGTCTCCCTGTTCTGGTCGCTGATCCTGCTCTTCCTGCCCGCCATCGGGTTTGTGACAGCAGTAATCTGGGCCTCGGGCGGAGCGTCCAATGAAAACAGACGGAACCTGGGACGCGCGGCGCTTCTGCTGCGTCTTTTGTCGCTGGGCATCCTGCTCACGCTCTATTTTTCGGTACATTGGTTCATGTCCCGCTACGGAATGCCCGGATTCCTGCCCGGGTACTAAGCTGCCCCCAGGGGGGCGCAACGGACGGCGTATTTTTGTAAAAAAAGCCGTCCGTACCTTTTTCCCATCCCCCCGATTTTTTCTCACGCTTAAAAAAAACCGGACGCATGCCTTGACATGCGTCCGGTTTTTATATGCCTTACTTTGTGTGCCGGAAGAAATGGAAGCCGCCCAGCACCTCCGGGTTTCCGGGGTCGCCCGGGAGGAGCTCACGGTAATTCAGCGCGCACTTTTTATATGCCTCGGCGTACTGCTCGATCACCTCGGGTCTGTAGTGCTTGAACCACGGGATGGTGTAGGTCAGACTGCCGATTTTGACGGAGGGCTCCAGATCGCAGTCCAGCTCGCGGACGTCGCGATCCGTATAGGCGATGCGGGTGGGCTTGCCCGTGCCGTAGACATCGGCAGTGTGGAAGAGCGGATGCGTATGCAGCGCCAGATTGCTGCCGGGGGTTATCTGAACGCCCTCGGCGGCTACGGCCTCGCAGAAGCGCGTGACGGAGAGGCCGCCCAGCTCCTCCGGACGGTACAGACCCCTCGCCGCGTACCAGCCGGCCATGTTGGATCCGGTCTTCTCGTCGACGCGATGCGCGCGCAGTCCGGGGACGCCCTCGAGCAGATCCCAGAAGTAATTCATCGCACGGCGAATCTCCTCGCAGCGCTCATCGTAATACTTCAGCTGGACGCGTCCGACGGCTGAGGACAGCTGATGCATGCGGTATTTGTAGCCGCCGAAGGGGAGCCCGAAATACGGTGTGAGATCGGGGCTTGTGACGTGCCCGGCGTCAAAACGCTCGTAATGTCCCAGAACCAGCGCGTGCTGATAGATATCCTCATTGTCCGTGACGAGCATGCCGGCCTCGCCGATGGCCAGCGATTTTCCGGACATGAGGGACATGGCACCCACATCGCCGATTGTGCCGAGCTTGCGCCCCTTGTACAGACCTCCCTGAGCATGGGACACGTCCTCGATCACCTTCAGATTGTGCCGGCGCGCAATTTCCATGATGGGATCCATATCGGCGGGATGTCCCAGATAATGGACAGCCAGAATGGCGCGGGTGCGCGGACCGATGCGGTGCTCGATATCCGCGGGGTCGATGCAGAGCGTGTCGCGATCCACATTGGCGAAGACCACGGTCGCGCCGAGGGAGAAGGTCTGGAGGCCGGAGGCCCAGTACGTCACGTCCGGGCAGATCAGCTCATCGCCCGTGCGGATTCCGCAGGCATACATGGCCGCCTGAAGAGAGGCCGTTCCGCTGGAAAATCCGAGCGCGTATTTCGTGCCGTTCCATGCGGCGAAATCCCTCTCAAACGCCTCGGTTACGTCCGTCCCGGACATACCGCCGCGGCGCAGAACCTCAAGTACGGCCTCCTCGTCCTCATGCGTGATGATGGGCCAGGTGAACATATCGTCTTCAGGAAGAGTTACCGCCTTCGGACCACCGAAAAGAGCCAGTGTGGACATCGTCATGCACTCCTTTTTGTTCATCATTATCCGTATTGTTTTTTTATCAAGGGAAGATATGCGCCCTTACATTGGAGGTCGGGCTTTTTTTTGGGGGGGAATCCCCCGCATCTTCCGGGCACGCGGTCAGGGCTTGCCTACATTCTAGCACGGCGTTTTCTGTTTCGCAAGAGCTTTTGCATAAAATAAAGCGTACAGTATCGGAATTTGTGTCAGATATGACAATTTGCGCGGACGCTCGGAAAGCATTTTTACAATTTACAGTTGACAAGCTGCGGTGGAAACCGATATAATATAGGAGTATAAATTTTCAAGTCTTACGTAAAAGGAGCTTTGATCCATCATGGGCGACATCTTTCTGGAGCATATTGTCAAGCGGGCACCGGAGTTCAAAACCTCACTTCTGAAGGTCGGCATCCTTCTGGCGACGATGGCCATCTGCTATTTCGGTCTGATTTTCTTCATGTCCTCCGAGGCACTTGCACAGTTCTCCTCGTTCTTCGTCCTGCTGCTCGCGGGCATCGTCTACGGGGCGTATCGCCTGTACATCTCCTTTAACTACGAATACGAATACATCGTCACCAACGGCGAGCTGGATGTGGACAAGATCATCGCGCGCCGCAGCCGCAAGCGCATGTGCACGATCCGCCCGGTCGAGGTCGAGATCATGGCCCCGTACAACGTCGATTACAAGAATCAGTATGACCGCGGCGAGTTTGCCCTGACGATTGACGCAGCCTCCTCCGTATATGCGCAGAACCGCTGGTTCATCGTCGCCGATACCAAAAAGTACGGACGCGTCCGCCTCATGTGGGAGCCTACGGAGAAGATGATCGATAACATGCGCACCTATATGCCCAGAAAGGTTATGCGCGCTTGATCGCGGGCATCGGACTCGATCTCGTTGCGGTCTCCCGCATGGAGAGGCTGTCGGATGCGGTGCGTACCCGGATGTTCTCATCCGGCGAGCTTGCGCATGCCGGGAAAAGCCCCGAGAGCCTTGCCGGAATCTATGCCGCAAAGGAGGCCTTCGTCAAGGCGACGGGAGCGCCTCTTCTGACGGTGCTGCGGGAGACGCAGGTGGAGTACGGAGCCGGGGGCGCGCCAATGCTCACGCTTTCCGGAACGCTTGCAG
>CAVGLF010000051.1:0-1850 GCA_963630045.1 Butyricicoccaceae bacterium
CGGGAAGGGAGAGGTAAGACCCATGAGCATTGAATTCGGATTCTGTGCGGAGCCTGCCTCCGCCGGGCATCTTGCCCGAGCCGGCATCCGCGCCATCGAGGTACGTGTGAACACCATATGCGCATGGACGGACGAGGAGCTTCGGCGCAATCTGGAAACGATCCGGGAGGCGGGTCTGCGCTTTGAAACCTGCAACTGCCTGATCGGAGGCTTCTCTCTGTACGAGGACGAGGGCTTCGAGAAAACGGGAGCGCATCTGGACCGTGTGCTGCCCCGGCTGGCTGAGGCCGGGATGAAGCTCGTCGTTTTCGGCTCGGGATCGTACAGAAGAGTCCCGGAGGGCATGGAGCGGGAGGCTGCACGTGAGCGCATTCTGGAGTTTCTGCGTCTGCTGTCGGACAGGATCGGGTCATATGGACTGACGGCCGTTGTGGAGCCGCTGAACCGGGATGAGTGCAATATCCTGACAACCACGGCTGAGGCGGCGGAGTATGTGCGGACGCTGAACCGGCCGAATATCCGGCTGCTTGTGGATTACTACCACTTTCTGCGGGAGGGCGAGAGGCTGCCCGCGATTGAAAACTGCCGGGGCATCCTGGCGCATGCGCACGTGGCGCATCCCATCGGACGCGTAACGCCCGAGCCGGGAGACGGCATCGATTACAGGGGCTTTCTGGATGCGCTGAAGGCCATCGGCTATGAGGGACTTGTCGTAGCCGAGTCGTGGTCGGGGCTGGAGCCCGACGTCGAATACGGCGGCTTTGCCCGCGTCATGAGCCGGGCACTTGGCTGAAGGCCGGTTCTCCTGCAAATCAAGGCCGCAGCAAAAAAACGGACTCACCTCGTGAGAGGTGAGTCCGTTTAATGTTTCCCCCGGATGCGCCATATGAATTCCGATTACTCTTCGCGCTTCAAGGCATCCTCGAGTGCGCCAAGGTCCTCAAAGGCAAAGGATGCGCGGATGTCGCTTTGTTCGTAATCCTCATGCGTCGTCTCGCCGGAGAAGACGAGAATGCTGGCGATCCCTGCGTTTGTACCGAGGGCTATATCCGTATAGAGCCGGTCTCCGACCATGGCAAGCTCATCCGGTTTTGCGCCGTATTTGCGCTCGGCCATTTCCGCGATGGTGCGGTTCGGCTTGCCGATGATTTTATCCGGACGCCGTCCGGTCGAGGCCTCGATGAAGGCCATGATCGCGCCGATATCGGGAATGAAGCCGCCTTCAACGGGGCAGTTGAAGTCCGGATGCGTGGCGATATAGGGAATGCCCGAGCGCACGAGATTGCACATCAGCGTAAGCTTTTCATAGGTCAGCGTCTGGTCGAAGCCCAGAACGAAGTACTCCGGATCCTTCTGCGTCAGAATGAAGCCCGCATCGGAAAATTCCTGCTCCAGGGAAGGCGTACCCGCAAGAAAGATGTGCGCTCCGGGCGCCTGCTCACGAAGCCAGAGCGTCGCAGCTTCACCGGAGGTAAAGATATCGTCCGGCGTGACATCGATGCCGAAGCCCGAAAGCCGGGTGACGTATCGGTCGCGGCTGCGGGACGAGTTGTTGGTCAGATAGACCGCACGCCGTCCGGTTTTTCGAAGATAGGCGAGAAAGGGGAGTGTACACGGGAAGAGGCGGTCGCCTAAGTAAATCGTTCCGTCCATATCGAGCATGAATACGCGGATATCGGAAAGCTGCGGCATGCTTACTCCTTTCGCGCGTCGGCTTCCTCTTCTTCGTCCTCCTCGGGGAGAACCTCGACGCGGAGCTTGTCGGCGCACTTGTCATCGGTTTTCGTAACGGTGACCAGCAGGTTTTTATATCGGAAGCTGTCTCCGATCCGGGGGAAGCGGTCGAGCAT
>CAVGLF010000051.1:1860-12346 GCA_963630045.1 Butyricicoccaceae bacterium
AGCCGCCGATTGTGGTATACTCGCTTTCAAAGTCACGGTCGGACACGTCCAGAAGATCCAGCAGATCGGAAATCTGCATGGTGCCGTCCGCAATGTAGGTATGCTCATCCACCTTGGTATATTCGGTTTCCACGACATCCTTTTCATCCCAGATGTCGCCGACGATCTCCTCCAGAACATCCTCGAGCGTGACGATGCCCATCGTACCGCCGTATTCGTCCAGCACGACCGCCATATGCTGATGGCGTGTGCGGAACTCTCCGAGAAGATCGGCCGTTGTCATGGTCATGTGGACGAAGATCGGGGGATGCATGAGACTGCGGATGTCGGGTTTCTTATTGCCGATGGCCGCTTTCAGAAGGTGCTTGGTATTGAGAACGCCGATGATGTTGTCGAGGGAGTCCTCGTAGACCGGTACGCGGGAGTGATGCAGCACTTCCTGATCCGCGAGGATCTCCTCGACGGGATCATCGATGTCGATGCCGACCACGTCCACGCGGGGCGTGAGAATCTCATGCGCCGTCGTGTCGGAAAATTCGATGGCCGAGCGAATCAGCTCTCCCTCGCTTTCGGAGATGACGCCCTCCTCCTCGATGGTATCGACCATCTCGACCAGCTCCTCATCGGTGACGGAGGGTTCGGGTTCCTCGGGCGTCCAGACCTTTTCCATGCTGCCCAGAAGCTTCGTCACTACCAGGACGATGGGCTTGAAGACGATGAAGCACAGACGCAGGGGACGCGCAAACTTCAGCACCAGACGGTCTGCATTGTCTGCGGACAGAATCTTCGGCAGGATCTCGCCGAAGATCAGAATGATGACGGTCATGGACAGCGAGGCGATCATCTCGCCGTGCTCTGCTCCGAAGTGGGACACGGCAACGAGCGTTGCGGCAGAGGATGCACCGATGTTGACCAGATTGTTGCCGACGAGGATCGTCGACAGGGATTCCATAAAGCGGTCGGCGATGCGGTCGGCCAGTGCCGCGTTCTTGTCGCCGTTTTCCGCGGCGTTCTTCAGCCTCATGCGGTTTGCGGAGGCGAAGGCAATCTCGGAGCCGGAGAAGAAGGCGGACAGGGCGACAAAGAGCAGCATCAGGGCATACAGGGCGATTTCAAGCGTCAGACTCACAGCGCCTCGCCTCCTTCCTCGACGGGATCGTCCTCATCGGCAATGTCGCCGACGAGCTCCTCGAGAATGTCCTCCATCGTGACGATGCCGACGGGTACGGAGGAATCCCCCGTAACGATGCACATGTGCAGCTTCTTGCGGCGCATGTCGTCAAAAAGAGTATTCACGGGTGTTTCGGCACGCACAAAGGTAGGCGGCGCGAGCAGGGGACGGATTGAGGGTACGGAGCCCGACAGACAGCGCCGCAGGTACTTGCGCACATGGAGAATGCCGATAATCCGACCCCGGTCGGTTACGGGAATGCGGGAGTACTTGCGGTTCATGATGCAGGCCAGCTGCGCCTCGGAGGAATCATGGATATCAATGGATACCATTTTCTCCACGGGCGTCATGATCTGGGAGACCAGCGTATCGGAGAAATTGATGGCGGACTGGATGAGCTCGGAATCCTCCGGCTCAATCGCACCCTCCTCTTCGCTGTTTTCAACCAGCGTGTGAAACTCCTGCTCGGTCAGCGTCGGAGCCTTTTCCTCACTGCCGACGAGCTTTTTGGCAAGCTCGCCCAATGCTCCGAAGAACCAGGCCAGCGGCCAGAGCAGATAGGTGAAGCCCAGAATCGGAACGGAGAATGCGGAGGCGATGACATCGGCATTCGCGCGAGCGACGGTTTTGGGCAGCATCTCGCTGAAGAAGAAAACGAGAAGCGTCATGACAATGGTCGAGACAATGGTGCCTCCCGGACCGATCAGACCTACGGCCAGAACCGTCGATATGGATGCGGCCGCGATATGGATGACATTGATCATGACAAGAAGCGTCGTGATGGTGCGGTCATAGTTGTCAATGATGCGGCAGACACGCCTGGCACTGCGCTCTCCGTCATCGGCGCGAAGCTTGAAACGGATGCGGTTGCAGTAGGCGTAAGCCGTTTCCGCAGCGGCAAAGAAGCCGCCGGCAACAATCAGAGCCAGAAGCAGGATACTTCGCGGCAATATTCCGTCGTCCACAGCAGATACGAACCTCCCATAGTTAAGCAGGCTGTCAATTATGGCCTGCCCCAGTATATTAAGATACATTATACCAGAGAATAAAACGGCGGGCAAAGCGGGAATTCCCGCAAATTTCGTAGATTTGAGCGGATTTCTGAAATTTGAGCGTTCGGGCGGCGAATTTCTCGACGACAGAGCTTATTTTACGCTTTATCACATCCTTCACAGGCGTCTTCCCGCACGGGAAACAGCCCTTGGCGAAAAGCGGGGAGAGCCGCCGGGCGGAGAGGGGAAAAGCGGTTGCATTGCGGAGAAAAGCATGCTATAATGAGTCCCGAAGAACCGGCATATATAAGGAGGAGCCTCAATGAAAACACCCATGATCGACAGCCATGTCCATACCTATCATGTGTCGTGCATGGACTATTTTAACCGATATATAAACGCCCAGGGCTTTGACTACATCAACCTTGCCTGCTTCTGCTGCGGCGATACGGGCGGCGGGTCTCCGCTTCCGAATCTGCTGGGCGCCGTGTACAAGCTTGAAAATCCGAAGGTCTTCGCGCACGCGGGTCTTGTATACACCGGATTTCCGGTGAAAAAGCCCATTCCCTCCGAGTGGGAGCTTGGAGCGCAGGCACAGGAGCTGATGGACATCGGCTTTGACGGCATCAAGATTCTGGAGACCAAGCCGACCAGCATGAAGGCGGACGGGATTTCCATCGCCGACCCCGTTTATGACGGGTTCTTCGACTTCGCAGCCAGAACCGGCATGCATCTGCTCTGGCACGCATGCGACCCGGAGACCTTCTGGAGTGCCGAAACCGCGCCTGAGTTTTCCTTTACAGAGGGCTGGTTCTACGGAGACGGCACCTTCCCCACGAAGCATCAGATCTATCACGATGTGTTCACCGTGCTGGATCGTCATCCGGGACTGAACGCTACGCTTGCGCACTTTTTCTTCCTGTCGGATTTCCCCGCCGAGGCTGCGCAGGTGCTGGATCTGTATCCCTCCGTCACCTTCGACATCACGCCCGGACGTGAAATGTACGATAACTTCACCCGCAGACGCGATACCTGGAAGGCGTTCTTTGAGAAGTATGCCTCCCGCATCCTCTTCGGCACGGATATGGCCTACGATGAGAGTCAGGGCGAGCCCGACGATATCGTAGTTACCATGAAGCGTTTTCTCACGACGAAGGATACCTTCCGCTACTGGGACTTCGACATCCGCGGACTGGAGCTGCCCACGGATGCCGTGCAGGCCATTGAGGGCGGCAACTTCGTGCGCCTTGTGGGCGAAAAGCCCGCGCCCATCGACCGGAAAAAGCTTGCCCGCTATGCCGAGCGCGCCCTGCCGCTGGTTCCTCAGTCAGAGGATCGGACGTGGCTCGAGCATTATTTCGAGGAAAAGCTGTAAGGCAGGCTCCCTCCTTGGATTGATACATCCCCTGCATCCGCATATCCCGTATCAGGGGGCAGCACCGCCGATTTTCTTTGGAGGGGGACGAAGTCTCCGTACCCGCCAAAGGAATCCGTGCCGTGCTGCCCGGAGTATGCAAGATAAAGGAGCTTTGTGCATATGAAACAGGTAGGTCTTGTGCTTGTCGGAATCGGCGGCTACGGCACCAATTACGTCCACTTCGTCCGCGATCTGCTGGAGGCCGGAAGCTGTGATATCCGTGTGGAGGGCATCGTTGATCCCTTTGCGGATCGGGCAGCCGATTGGGGCTGGGTGCAGTCCATGGGATTCCCGGTCTACCGGACGCAGGAGGAGTTTTATGCCGAAAGGTCTGCGGATCTTGCCATGATCTCCACACCGATTCCGCTGCATCGCGATCAGTGCATCTGCGCCATGGAGCACGGCTCACATGTGCTGGTCGAGAAGCCGCTCTGCCCGACGCTTCAGGATGCCCGTCTTCTGGAGGAAGCTTCCCGGCGCACAGGACGGTTTCTGGCCGTTGGCTTCCAGTGGAGCTTTTCGCATCCGATGCTGGAGCTGAAGGCGGACATCATGTCGGGGAAGCTCGGACGCCCCTTGTATATGAAGGGCTTCGTTTCGTGGAAGCGCTACAGCCGGTACTATACCGGAACATGGAAGGGAAAGTACCGCACGGCGCAGGGGGACTGGATTCTGGACAGCGTCATCACCAACGCGACGGCGCATTATCTGCATAATCTCTTCTTTGTCGCGGGAGCGGGTCTTCCAGAGGGAGCCTCCCTCGGAGCATCTGCCATGCCGGAGCGCGTGCTGGCTGAGTCCTACCGCGTCAAACGCGACATGGAGACGCCGGACATCTTCGCGCTGCGCGGAACGCTGCCCGGAGGGGTGCCGTTCTGGTTCTCCAGCTCCTATTCACTTTCCGGAGAGAAGGCCACGAGCTTTGAATACGCCTATGAGAATGCCGTTGTGCGCTTCAATGTGGACGAGAATGACGATGTGATGCGGGCTCACTTTACGGACGGCACAACGAAGGTATACGGTGATCCGCAATGCTGGGACGAGGTCTGCCGCAAGATGGAGGTTTGCGTCCGCGCGGCGGCGCTGAACGATCCATCCGGCATCACCTGCGGAATTCAGACGATTCTGCCGCACCTGACGGTGACGGACGCGATGTTCGACCTTATCCCGGACCATCCCGTTCCCGAACGCTATCTGGTCTGGGAGGAGGAAAATCCCGGACAGCCGGATACCGACCGCGGACTCTTTGCGCATACCCTGCGCGACGGGCTTGTGCTCGGCTGCGCACAGAACAGGCTCCCGTCGGAGCTTGGGTACTCATGGGCCTCTCCGGCCGTCGAATTTGTGCCGGGAGAGATTACGCGCTTTGAAGGGAGTCGGTTCGTATGATGCGGGTCGGCATCATCGGAGCATGCGGTCACGGCGGCACGGCCTTTGCGGGACGCTGCCCCGTGGAATTTGCGGGAGCGGCTCCCGGATACACGGATGCCGAGGCCGTACGGTCGATGGCCCGTACACACGGGATTCCATATTATGAGACGCCGGACGAGCTCTTTGAACACTGCGACGCCGTAGTCATCCATACGGTTTTCGCGAAAAATGCCGCGCTTTCCATCCGTGCGCTGGAGCGGGGACTGCATGTCTATGCGGAAAAGCCCGCGGCGACGAACCTACGCGAGCTGGACGAGCTGGAGCGGGCGGCCAAAGCCTCCGGAAAGCGGTATTTTTCCATGCTGACGCTGCGCTATGACCCGTGGTTTGCCACGGCACGCAGGCTCTGCCACGAGGGCGCGATCGGGGAGCCCCGGCTCATCTCAGCGCAGAAATCGTATAAGCTCGGCGAGCGGCCGGCGTTCTATTCGGATCGGGCGCTGTACGGAGGCACGATTCCGTGGATCGGCATCCACATCATTGATCTTGCGCTGTGGCTCACGGGACTGTCCTGCGAGGAGGTGTCCGCCCGGCACTCCCGTGCAGGCAATGGAGGCAACGGCTCGATGGAGGCAACCTCCGCCATCCGGATGACGCTCACGGGCGGTGTTCAGGCGCAGCTCCATACGGATTTTCTGCGTCCGGAATCCGCCCCTACGCACGGAGACGACCGCATCCGCATTGCCGGGACGCGCGGTGTACTGGAGGTGCGGGACGATCGGGTCTGGCTGCTGAACGAGGCCCACGACGGAAGCGCACCCGTGGATACGGACACTGTGCCCGAAATCTTCGATGACTTCGTCACGCTGGCTCTTCATCCGGAGCTCGAAACGCAGCTTCATCGGGGAATTGACGCCTTTGACGCAACCCGCATCGCCCTTCTTGCACGGGACGATGCCGACGCGCACGAGTAATTCTTTTTTAAACCAGCGAAGCCCCGAGATGTATCGAAACGAAGTACTGTGAATACAGAATACGGAGGAAGAGACACATGGAAAAGCTGAAGGTTGGCGTAATCGGAATCGGCGGACGCGGCTCGGGCATGCTGCAGCTTATCGCATCCATGACGGATACCATTGAGGTCGTTGCGGTCTGCGACAAATGGGAAGACCGCGTGGAAAAGGCGCGCGGAATCGTGCGGGATACGGCGGGAAATGACCCCGTCGGCGTGACCGATTACCACGATCTGCTGAACATCTCCGAAATCCGGGCAGTCGTCATCACGGCCTCCTGGACGGATCACATCCAGATTGCAATCGACTGCATGAAAGCGGGGAAGTATTCGGCCTGCGAGGTTGGGGGCGCATATACGCTCGACGACTGCTGGAGGCTTGTCCACACCTTCGAGGAGACGCATGTCCCCGCGATGCTTCTGGAGAACTGCAACTACGGGCGGGACGAGCTGCTGGTGCTCAACATGGTGAAAAAGGGCATCTTCGGCGAGGTCGTGCACTGTGCCGGAGGATACCGGCACGATCTGCGCTACGGACTCGGACACAATCGCGAGCCGGAGCGTCCCATGCGGCACTACCGTCAGGCGGAGTATCAGTACCGCAATTGCGATAACTACCCGACGCATGACCTGGGTCCCATTGCGAAAATCTGCAATATCAACCGCGGCAACCGCATGCTGAAGCTTGTGAGCACCTCGTCCAAGGCGCGCGGCATGAACGACTACCTCCTTCGAAAAGATGGTCCTGAGTATCCGCTCTCCGGCTTTGACTGGGCACAGGGGGACGTGATCACCACGACGATTCAGTGCGCCCGCGGTGAAACGATCACGCTCACGCTGGATACCACGCTGCCGCGTCCGTATTCACGCAGCTTCCAGGTATGCGGAACCCGGGCATTCTACAACGAGGACAACCGCTCGATCTTCGTCGACGGCGAGTATACGGACGAGGATCATACCTCCGACGGCTGGCAGAAGCATTGGGGCAATGTCACGAAGTATTACGAGCGCTACGAGCATCCGCTGTGGAAAAACTACGATCCCTCCTGCGCGGACGGCCACGGAGGCATGGACGGTCTGGCTCTGCGAGCCTTCTTTGACGCGGCGAGACGGGGCGTTCCGACGCCGATCGATGCCTATGACATGGCGGCGTGGATGAGCATCACGACGCTGTCCGAGGATTCCATTGCCCTGGGCGGGCATCCCGTAGCGATTCCCGACTTCACGCGCGGCATCTGGTTCCGCTCCCGCGATGTCTACGAGGGCGAGTTTGAGCTGTAAAAACAAAAATGCGTCCCGTTACCTCTTGCTTATGGATGAGGGTCGGGCAAAAACCGGATTCCCGACAATATGTAATCAAAGGAGAAAAGCATTCGTGAAAGCGATTATCACCGTGGTCGGGCATGACGCCGTCGGCATCATCGCAGGCACGTCGGCGCTGCTGGCTGAGCGCAAGGTCAATATTCTGGATATCACGCAAAGCGTTATGGGCGATATCTTTGCCATGGTCATGTATGTGGATATTTCGTCCTGCTGTATTCCCTTCACGGATCTGGTCGACGAGATGGATTCCCTCGGACGCGAGCACGGGCTTGTCATCCATACCATGCATGAGGACATTTTCAACTCCATGCACCGCATCTAGAAGAGAAGGGGAGTCATCATGCTGAATACAGGCGATATTCTCGAAACCATACAGATGATCGAGCGGGAGCATCTCGACATCCGTACCATCACCATGGGCATTTCCCTGTTCGACTGTGCGGCCGACACCATGGACGGGCTCACGACCCGGATTTATGATAAGATCACCCGAACGGCGGAGCACCTTGTACGCACGGGCGAGGAGATTGAGAAGGAGTACGGTATCCCGATCATCAATAAGCGCATTTCCGTCACGCCCATCGCGCTGGCGGCTGCGTCCTGCCGTGCGGACAATTATGCGCCAGTGGCCGCGGCACTCGACCGGGCTGCCCGTGAGGTCGGCGTCAACTATATAGGCGGCTTCACCGCGCTGGTGCACAAGGGCTTCACCCGGGCCGACCGGATTCTTCTGAAGTCCATCCCGGAGGCGCTGTCCACGACGGAGCGTGTCTGTTCTTCCGTTAACGTGGCTACGACGAAGACGGGCATCAACATGGATGCCGTGGCGGAGCTCGGCGGCATCGTCCGTCAATGCGCCTATCTGACGCGCGATGCGGAATCCGTGGCCTGCACGAAGCTCGTCGTCTTCGCCAACGCCGTCGAAGACAATCCCTTCATGGCAGGAGCCTTCCTTGGACCCGGCGAGCCCGAAAGCGTCATCAACGTTGGTGTCTCGGGTCCGGGCGTCGTTCGCGCCGCTCTTGCCGGTGCCGGGGACTGCAATCTGACGGAGGTCGCGGAGATTGTCAAGCGCACGGCCTTCAAGATCACGCGTGTGGGTCAGCTCGTTGCAGCGGAGGCTTCAAGGAGACTGGGCGTGCCCTTCGGCATTGTGGATCTCTCCCTTGCACCGACGCCCGCCGTAGGGGACTCGGTCGCGCATATTCTCGAGGAAATGGGGCTGGAGCATTGCGGAGGCGCGGGAACCACGGCGGCTCTGGCGCTGCTGAACGATGCCGTGAAAAAGGGCGGCGTGATGGCTTCCTCCCACGTCGGCGGACTTTCCGGCGCCTTCATCCCCGTGTCCGAGGATGCCGGAATGATCGATGCCGCACGGGACGGGTATCTAACGCTTGAAAAGCTTGAGGCCATGACCGCGGTGTGCTCCGTCGGACTGGATATGATTGCCGTTCCGGGCGATACCCCTGCGGAAATCATCTCCGCGATCATCGCCGATGAAATCTCCATCGGCGTGGTCAACACCAAGACGACCGCTGTACGCATCATCCCCGCATTCGGCAAAACGGTCGGCGATGAGGTCAACTACGGCGGGCTCTTCGGAAGCGCTCCGGTCATGCCCGTGAATATGTCCTCGCCGGCACGCTTCATCCGCCGCGGGGGACGCATTCCCGCACCGATTCAAAGTCTGAAAAACTGATAATAAAGAGGGAAAACCGTTATGAATTTTGAACGATTGACAAGCTTTCTGGACGGACTGCCGGAGATCGGCATTGCCGGCTCCGACTGTGCGGTCTATCTGCACGGAGATCCCGTGTTCCGCCACATGTCCGGCTATCAGGACATCGAGCACGGCATCCGCATCAATGAGCATACGCTGTACCGTATGTATTCCATGACCAAGCCCATCACCTGCGCCGCCGCGCTGCAGATGCTGGAGCAGGGCGTGTACCTGCTTACGGATCTCGTGTCCGACTATCTGCCCGAGTTTGCCTCGACACAGATCCGCACCTTCCGGCCGGACGGAATTGCGGACGTGTACCCGCCGCGTGTTCCGCTGAGACTGTCGCACCTGTTTTCCATGACCTCGGGTCTGAATTACGATCTGGAAACGCCGGCGCTGCACCGTGCCTTTGAGAAGCGCGAGGGCGGCTATACGACGCGGGAGTTTGCCGCCGCACTGGCGGAGGGGTACCTCTGCTTTGAGCCGGGGACGCATTTCTACTACGGACTCTCGCACGATGTAATCGGCGCACTCATCGAGGTCTGGAGCGGAGAGAGCTTCCAGGAGTACCTGAACCATCACCTTTTCGAGCCGCTCGGGATTCAGACGGGCTGGTTCCGTGAACCGGAGCAGGAAAAATCCCGTCTCTGCGGGCTCTACGGATTGGACGAGAATCGGAACTTCGTCCTTGCCGACGGCGAGAACGTCATGCAGCACGGGGATTATTTCTGCTCGGGAGGAGCGGGGCTTGTCATGACGCTGGATGACTATGCACGGTTTGCCGTGGCCATGACGAACCGCGGTCTCTGCCCGAAGACGGGAGTCCGCATTCTCAACGGCCGCACGGTGGACATGATGCGCACGCCGCGTCTGGGCGAGGAGGCTCTGCGCGATTTCGAAGCTGCCAACGATCTGCGCTTCGGCAACAGCTACGGACTGGGCGTTCGTACCATGACCCGTCCGGCTGACGCGGGTCTGCTGGCAAGTCCCGGCACATTCGGCTGGGGCGGCATGCGCGGCACCTATGTATCCATGGATCCGGCCTCCGGCGTGACGGTTGTCTTCGCCGAGCAGGGCGTGGATACGCAGTCGATCTACATCCAGCGCCGTATCCTGAATCTGGCCTACGCCGCACTCGACGCTGCGGGAAAGATCTGAATCCGTACGTTGATTTCCCGGATACGGTAAAGACACAGCTCCCCCCGACTTTGTCCGTTCTGACCTGCCGTCATGCGAAACCATTTTTTGCATGACGGCAGGTCAAAAGTCTTTTTTTGGGGGGAGCTGTATCTTTGTTTTTTTGCCAAAGCGCAAGCGGGGGAGCGTCCTGTACATCAGGGCAGGCAAGAAAGAAAAATCCTGTCGCAGCCGTAAAGCCGCGACAGGATTTTTGGCGGAGAAGAAGGGATTTGAACCCTTGCGCCGGTTACCCGACCTACACCCTTAGCAGGGGCGCCTCTTCACCACTTGAGTACTT
>CAVGLF010000052.1:0-12243 GCA_963630045.1 Butyricicoccaceae bacterium
GCCGTCGTCGGCATCGTCCTGACGCTGCCGATCTCCTCCGCCGCGCTCTGCGTCATGCTCGGCCTGTCCGGGCTGGCCGCAGGAGCCGCAACCGCCGGCTGCTGCGCGCAGATGGTCGGCTTCGCCGTCATGAGCTTCCGCGAAAACGGCTGGAACGGCCTCGTCGCCCAGGGTCTGGGCACCTCGATGCTTCAGGTACCCAACATCATCAAAAATCCGCGCATCTGGATTCCCACCATCCTGACCTCCCTCATCACGGGTCCCCTCTCCACCCTCGTCTTCCGGCTGGAAAGCGTGCCGGAGTGCGCCGGAATGGGCACCTGCGGGCTGGTCGGTCCTCTGGGCATCCTGACGGCCTGCCCCGGCGGAGGAGTCCGCATGTGGACGGGACTCGTCCTCGTCTGCTTCGTCCTGCCCGCCGTGCTGACGCCCCTGTTCTCCCGCATCCTTGAAAAGCTCGGCTGGATCCGCCCGGGAGACTGCAAGCTCGATCTGTAAGCCTTTTTTCCAAAAAAATGTCCGAAACAGCGAAAAAGAATCTCCGGAGCATAAGGCTCCGGAGATTCTTTTTTATCCGCGCTTTTTCTCAACGCTCTGCGTCTGGAGCTGCGCCAGCACGAGGCGGCGGTAGACGCCGTCGGGGTTTTGCATGAGCTCCGCATGGGAGCCGCATTCCGCGATCCGGTTTTTCTCCAGCACCACCAGACGGTCGGCTCCCTTGAGGGTCGCCAGCCTGTGCGCGATGGCAATCGTCGTGCGTCCCCTCATGAGCCGTCCCAGCGCCTCCTGGATCTGCGCCTCCGTCTCGACATCGAGCGAGGAGGTCGCCTCGTCCAGAATGAGGATGGGCGGGTCGCGCAGAATGGCGCGCGCGATGGCGACGCGCTGCCGCTCGCCGCCCGACAGGGTGTAGCCGTTCTCGCCGACGACGGTGTTGTAGCCGTCGGGAAGCTCCGTGATGAAGTCGTGCGCCCCCGCGACCTTCGCCGCCGCGATGATCTCGCCCGGCGAGGCGTTCGGCCTTGCGTAGGCCAGGTTATCGTAGATCGTCCCCGCAAACAGGAAGTTTTCCTGGAAGACGACGCCGATGTTCTCATGCAGCGTCTCGCCCGACATGTCGCGCAGATCGACTCCGTCCACCGTCACGCTGCCGCGCGTCACGTCGTAGAGCCTCATGACGAGGTTGATGAACGTGCTCTTGCCCGCGCCCGAGGGGCCGACCAGACCGATCATCTCGCCCGGACGGATGTCAATCGAGATGTCCCGCAGCACCGGCTCATAGGATTTATAGCCGAAGGTGACGTGGTCGAAGCGGATGGCACCGCGGATTTCGGGCTTCAGGTTCTTCTCCGCGGGCAGCACTTCGGGCGTTTCATCCAGGATCTCGAAGACCTTGAGAAGCGAGGTCAGCACGTCCGCGAGCCAGCGCGGCAGACCCGTCATCCAGCGCATCGGTCCGTAGATATAGCCGATGTACATCGTGAACTCCACCAGCTCGCCGATCGTGAGTGAGCGTCCCAGCACCATGCGTCCTCCGAAATAGAGCACGAAGAACTCGCCCGCGCCGAGCAGGAAATTCATCAGCGGCGACAGAATCGCCCACATATGCTCGTTATACGTCGAGATGCGGGCATAGGTGCGGTTCGCGGCGCCGAATTTGCCGATTTCGCGCTCCTCGCTGCCGAAGGCCTTCACGACGCGGATGCCGGAGATGATGTCGTGCAGGATGGAGTTCGCACGCGAAAACGCCCTCCACTGCTTTTCATAGCGCAGCTCGATGTAGCCGCTCATTTTGGACAGGATGAAGAAGCATACGGGCAGCGGCACGATAACCAGCAGCGCCAGCTTCCAGTTCTGGACGAAGAGAATGACGCCGATGAGCAGAAAGAGGCTCGTCATCTCCAGCAGGAATTTTCCCTGATCGATGAGGAACTCGCGGATGGTCTGCGTGTCCTGCGTGATGCGCTTCATCAGGTCTCCCGAGGTCTTGTGCTGCAGGTTTGCCATGGACAGCTGCTGCACCTTTTCATAGGCGGCATGCCGGATGCCCACGGCGAAATCCGAGCCCGCCCGGTTGATGAAGCGCGAGGAGATGATGCCGACGGTCTCGCCGACGCAGCGCACGAGGAGGGTGATGCCGCACAGCAGGAGCACCCGCTGCACCGTGCCCGTGCCCGAGCTCAGCGTATCGTCGATGAGCATCTGGTTGATCTTCGGCGCCAGGGAAAACAGCAGATTCGACAGCGTAACCAGCACGCAGCCCGTCATAAACGGCTTCATCTGCGGGCGCATCATGCGGAAGGCGCGCAGGAAGACCGTGCCGGTCTTCACGCAGTACATGCAGGTGGTGGAGTGCTCGGCGTAGGGGCGGCCGCATTTGGGGCAGCGGCGCGGCCGCGTATTCGCCACGGCGTTCAGCTCGCCTGTGTCGATGTAGTACTGCAGCGCCAGCACGAACTCCCCCGCGGAGCGCAGCAGGCTCGTGGTCATGCGCGCCAGCACGCGGGGCTTTCCGTCCGTATACGCCTCCAGATAGCCGCAGCCCACGTCTCCCGTGACGCGCAGCCGGGTAAGCTCCCGCACGGGCAGCGTATAGCGGAGCTTTCCTCCGACGGTGCAGGAAAGCGTTCCGTCCTGAACGGAAAGCTCGCCCTGTGCAAAATGTCCTTCGAAGTCCAGGTCGAAGGCAAAGGTCAACGAAGCGGTCATGGGCGCTTCCTCCTGTCCCTCTTGCGTGTATCCGCTCACAGCAGGTACGGCTCGATGCGGCGGCGGGACTTTGCGTCCATCGCCTCCATGTTCTCAATCGTATAGCGGTTTCCCTCGACATCCGTGATCATCAGCCGGTTATTTCCGATGATGCGCAGGTTGCGCGAGTAATCCTTGACCGCGAAGACGCGCTCGCCGCCGGAAATCCGCGCGTCGATATAGAGATATCCCATCTTGTCGCGGACGGAGAGAAGCTCCAGAATTTCCGGCGAAAAGTAGCGCAGCCGCAGTGCCTCGCGCAGCAGTGTGCGCTGCTCCTGCGGAAACCCCGCCAGGTCTTCGATGATGCCCAGCTCATGCTTCTCCTCATCGCGGATGCTCAGCCACTTTTCCGGCTCGGAAAACGGCAGCGCACGGGACACGGTGACGCGCGGAATGTCGCGCTCCCCCATCTTCGCGCCCAGAAAGCCCTCTCCCGCATCGTAAAACACTATGTCCTCAGGCTTTAAAAGGCCGATATCGATAAGCGTGCTCATAACAGCTGTTCCTCTCTCTTTGTTCCCTTTACGCGCCGATGCTCGTATACTTGAGCGCCTCGGTCTGGATGGTGTAGAGCTTATAAAACTCGCCCTTTTTGCGTATGAGCTCCTCGTGCCGTCCGTATTCGACGACCCGTCCCTCGGAGATGACGGCGATGCAGTCGGCATCGCGCAGCGTGGAAAGCCGGTGCGCGATGGCAATCGTCGTGCGTCCCGTCTTCAGCTCGTTGATGGAGTTCTGGATTTTGCGCTCGGTCTCCGTATCCATCGCCGCCGTTGCCTCGTCCAGGATGAGGATCCTCGGATTCTGGATGATGACGCGGGCGATGGAGAGCCGCTGGCGCTCGCCGCCGGACAGGTCCTGCCCGCCCGCGCCGACGCGCGTCTCATAGGCATCGGGGAGCCTCATGATGAAGTCGTGCGCACCCGCAGCTTTGGCCGCCGCGATGACCTCCTCCATCGGAGCGTCCGGCTTCGCGTAGCGGATGTTGTCCGCGATCGTGCCGATGAACAGGTAGATCTCCTGGGAGACGATGCCGATGTTGCGGCGCACAAGCTCCATCGGCAGCTCGCGCAGATCCGTATCGTCGATGCGCACCACGCCCTCGGTGGGGTCGTAGAGCCGCGCCATGAGATTCGCCATCGTGGACTTGCCCGCGCCGGCTCTTCCGACGATGCCCAGCATCTGTCCGGGGCTCACGGTAAAGCTCATATCGCGCAGCACGGGACGTGCCGGCTCGTACTCAAAGCGCACATGGTCGAACTCGATTTTCCCCTCGATGTCCGTCTTCTGCACGGGATGCTCAGACTCGACGACGTCGGGCCGGGCGTCGATGATCTCGAAGACGCGCTGGGCGGAGTCGATGCAGCGCGACCACCAGTTGGAGACTCTCGACATGAACTCCAGCGGGTCATAGAGCATGGACATATAGGAGATGAACGCGATGAGCGTGCCCAGCGTCAGCGAGCCGTGAAGCACCATGATGCCTCCGACGGCGGTGATGACGACCTGCACGGCAAACATCATCAGGTAGACCAGCGGGAAGGTCGTGGACTCGGTGTCGGCCAGAGCCACCTCCGCCCCCGCCAGAGCCTCCGAGTAGCCGTCGAAGCGGCGAAGCTCCGCCTTTTCCTTCGCAAAGGCCTTGATGACGCGCTGCCCCGACAGGGTATCCGCAACGACGTTCGACAGCCGCGAATCCTGGATCCACATACGGTGATGCAGCGGACGGAACACGTTCCACATGACCTTGTAGATGATGACCACGATCGGGATGGCTGCGACGGCGATGAGTGCAAGCCTCCAGCTCATGGCGAACATGAAGCCGGCAACGCCCAGAAAGATGACTCCGTTCACGATCAGATACGGTACGCCGTCGACAAAGAACCAGTAGATATTGTTCGTATCGCGGTTCACGCGCGTCATGAGCGCGCCGGTCTGCTTGGAGGTGTAATACCCCACGGAAAGCCGCTGCATCGCGGTGAAGATCTTCAGCTTCAGGTCATAGGTGATCCACGGCATGACGCTGCCCACGACCCAGGAGTACAGCATGTTCATGAGCGTCTGCCCGAGCTTCACGGCAAAGATCAGCGCAACGATGCCGAGCACCAGCCCGTAGTAGCGTCCCCCCTCGGTCAGCACCTCGTCATAGAGGAGCTTCGAGCCGACATAGGGCGTGAGCAGCGAAAATGCGGAGCCCAGAAGCATCGTCAGCATGACGAGGGATACCTGCCGCCCGTAGTCTCCGAAAAAGCCCAGAAGCCGGCGCGCAATCGAGGCCTGCCCCTTGCAGTTCGGACAGACCCTGCGCTCGCTGTCGGGGTAGGGCATGCCGCATTTGGGGCAGAAGGGCGACTCATAGGGCGGCATCTCGGGCGTTTCACCCGACCGCAGGAGCTCCGCGGCATGCACGAAGTCCTCCATGCCTCCCGTGCGTCCGATGGACGCAACCGCCAGCACGCAGGTCTTTCCTTCCCGCTCGGCCAGAATCCGCGACGTCGCGACCAGCCGCTCCACGCGGATGTTCTCGTACCCGCTCAGCGGCTCGCGCGTGAAGCTCTCCTGCCGGAAGACCGTCTCCAGCCGGTGCGGACGGGCGACATGGCGCAGCTCGACCGAGCCCGTGACCGTATAAAGGGTATGCGCATCGAAGGCGAGCAGCGTCTCCCCCGGCAGCTCCGAGGGAAGCAGATCGCCTTCAAAGAAATACAGAATCGAATCCGCATCCACGTCCTCGCGGCGCAGGAGCTCCGTAAGGCGCGGCGGAAGTTTACTCGCGGACATAGCCTGTTCCTTTCCGTGTCCCCCGCAAAAAGTCTTCCTGTCCCTGCCCCCTCCTTCATGGGGGCAGGACGGCAAAAAAAGCAGCAGAAGACACCGCTTTCAATCTTATCAGACCGGGTGCTCCCCTGTCAACACATCGCGGGTACTGTGATATGAAACTGTAACAATTCACGGGGCAAATCCCCCGAAGCCCATTTATTTTCCGCGCTGTTCAAGCCTTCAGGATCTGCGCACGGGCTGCCCGCCGAAAAGCCTCTCGACGGCGCTCCTGCGGGGATTTCCCCGGACTCTGCCGACAAGCGTCCGAAGCTCGTCCGCCGCCAGGAATGCGCAGACAGGAAAGAGAAGGAAGGATGCGGGATTCCACGCCCACGCCCGTGCAAGCTGCCCGTGCAGGATGCAGCAGAACGCCCGCGTCATGCCGCAGCCGGGACACCTGCGTCCCGTGATGTGGTAGAGGACGCAGAAGGAGTACGGCTCCAGCACCTGCGGCGGCACGATCGCGAGCGCGGCGGCGAGCAGCGCATAGACGGCGCAGCGCACGGCGATTCCGGCCTTCCCCGGCCCCCGCGCGTTCGTTCCCCTGTCTTTCATGCGCTCCTCCCTCCTTTTCCCCTTTTTGCCATTTTCAGCCCGTCCGGCGGCGTCAGCTTTCCCGTCCGCGGTCCGCACGCGCCGTTCATTTTTGCAAGACATTTCCCACAACGATTCATTTCTGTCGAAAATGCAAATTGTGCAACCGTACAGTATCACTTTCAGACGATGCAGGAATTGCCTTCCGGGCTGGTAATGAATTAATTTACTGCTTAAATAAAATGGTTTTCAGTGCGATTTTCCTTGACAATTCGCGGTATTCGGGCGTATAGTATTGCTTGTCACGTACATTCACCCGCTTGCCGCGCATATGCTCCCCCGGAAGAATCCTCTTGCAGGATGCAGCGATTTTCTCCTGCATTTTCGCCCCGGGAGGAAGCATTCCCCCGCGCTCCGCGCATCCCCTCTCCCCCCGCAGAGGTCCTTTTTTCCCCGTGCGGAGGGTAGAGACGAAGAGCGTACCCCGCAAAGCAAGAGAGCGAAAAAAATCCGCACCGCCGTATTTTGTATTTTATTGAAGGGAGCTGCCTTTATTCCTATGGATCTGTCCAATGCCTATCTGTCCGGTATCTACTCCGATGTGTGCCGCCGCAATCCCGGTGCCGTTGAATTCCATCAGGCCGTCCGCGAGGTTCTGCAGTCTCTGACGCCCGTCATCGAGCGCCGCCGCGACATCGTGGAGGCCGGCATCGTCGACCGTCTGGTCGAGCCCGAGCGTCTGATTCAGTTCCGCGTGTCCTGGGTGGACGACACCAACCGCGTGCGCGTCAACCGCGGCGTCCGTGTCCAGTTCAACTCTGCCCTGGGTCCGTACAAGGGCGGTCTGCGCTTCCATCCGTCCGTGAACCTGAGCATTCTGAAGTTTTTAGGCTTTGAACAGATTTTCAAGAACTCCCTGACCGGCCTCCCCATGGGCGGCGCCAAGGGCGGCTCCGACTTCGACCCCAAGGGCAAGAGCGATGCGGAGGTCATGCGCTTCTGCCAGAGCTTCATGATCGAGCTTTCCAAGCATATCGGCGCGGATACCGACGTTCCGGCCGGCGACATCGGCGTCGGCAGCCGTGAGATCGGCTTCCTCTACGGCCAGTACAAGCGTCTGACCGACCAGACCACCGGCGTTCTCACGGGCAAGGGCATCAGCTTCGGCGGCTCCCTCGTGCGCCGCGAGGCTACGGGCTACGGTCTGTGCTACTTCACCGAGGAGCTTCTGGGGAGCATCGGACGCAGCTTCGACGGTGCGACCGTCGTCGTCTCCGGCTCCGGCAACGTTGCCCTCTACGCCACGCAGAAGGCACAGCAGCTGGGTGCGAACGTCGTCGCCATGAGCGATTCCACGGGCTATGTCTACGACAAGAAGGGCATCAACCTCGACATCATGCGTCAGATCAAGGAGGTTGAGCGCGGACGCATCATTGAGTATGCCCGCCGCGTGCCTTCTGCCGTCTTCACCCCCGGCTGCAGCGGCATCTGGACGATTCCCTGCGACATCGCGCTGCCCTGCGCCACGCAGAACGAGATCAACGAGGAGTCCGCGGCCGAGCTTATCCGCAACGGCTGCATCTGCGTCGCCGAGGGTGCGAACATGCCCTCCACGCCGGAGGCCGTCAGCGCGTTCCTGAAGAACGGCGTCCTCTTCGGACCGGCGAAGGCCGCCAACGCCGGCGGTGTCGCAACCTCCGGTCTGGAAATGAGCCAGAACTCCATCCGCATGGGCTGGAGCTTCGAGGAGGTCGACTCCCGCCTCAAGGAGATCATGCGCAACATCTACCACAGCACCTATCAGGCCGCCGAGGAATACGGCTACGAGGGAAACCTTGTGATCGGCGCGAACATCGCGGGCTTCCTGAAGGTCGCCGACGCGATGCTGGCCTACGGCATCACCTACTGATTTACCGCTTTTTTAGAGCCCCTGCCGGACTGCCGCCGGGGAACGGATTGCTTTCAGATCCGTCCCCCGGCGGCTTTTTGCTTCATCCGGGATTCTTTTTGGCAGGAGGAGGAGCCTCCGTCTGCCGGTCAATCCAGCCAGATGGGATTCGTCCAGGCGCGGGAGCCGTCCTCCTTGTAAACTGCTGCGCGGATGTAGCGGTAGCCGCCCTCCCAGACAGCGTCGAGCTTCAGCTCATGGTGCTCAAGCGTGTCGCCCTGCGCCGTCTTCATGCGCGTGGGATGGCAGTCCGACAGGAAGCAGATTCTCTGCACCGGCTCGCATTCGATATGCGCCGTGCCGTCCTCCACATAGAAGTCGCGGATCACAGGTCCCGTCGAGGAATAGAAGCGTCCCTCCTCCAGCGCATGGAGGATGCCGCCGAGGCTCCGCTCCGCGTTCACCATGACCCATCCGCGGCAGTGCTGATTCATCCCGTGTCCGTCGTCTGTCGCCACGCCGAAGATGCGGATTCCCTGCCCCAGGAGCTCGTCCCAGTACGCGGCGTCGGAGTCCATGGCGTTGTCCAGCACGCAGCCGGAGTTCCAGATCTCCATCGCGAAATTGCCCTGCAGCCGATCGAAGTACCGCGCCGGGGTCGACGACCACTGCGGGTGGCAGTAGATCGTCAGATTGCCGTTTGCGTGGATGCGGTCGAGATAGGGCTGATATTCCTCCTGCGTATGCGCCGTCCCGCTCTCAAAGCGCTGATCCTGCTCATATCCGTTCCCGTCCTCGCGCGCAGGGCCGATGCAGACGCTGTGGAAGCAGCGGAAGCCCCGGTCGTGATAGAAGGTGTTGTCGTACTCCATGCCGGGCACGATCAGCACGTCGGTCTCCGGCGCGAAGTTTTTGTAGTTATAGATTCTGTGATCGGTCAGCGCCATGAAGTCATAGCCGTTGCGCGCATGCAGCCGTATGACGTCTCCGGGCTCTCCGCTTCCGTCCGAGCGCGTGGTGTGGCAGTGCAGCGCGCCCTTCAGCATTTTCCGGTCGTTTCCCTCAAATGCACTCTGTCGAATCAGCATGGCAATACATCCTTTCCGCACAATTCCGCAAGGGACCCCTTGTCCCTGTTTTTTCCCCCGGGGGGAGCAGAAGCTTCCTCCCGTCTTTGCCGTCATTATACCCTTTTCCCCCTGCCGCTGTCAACTTAATTTCCCGCCCGCAGGCTTCCCGTGCGGCCGGAGGAAGCTCATCCCGGGGAGAAAAGAGAAAAAAGCTGTCCCCCTCCGCTTTGCTTTCGCGATGCGGAGGAGAACAGCTTCGGTTTTATCGGGACTTTTTCCTGCTTCCGTGCCTTATGCCTCGAGCTTCAGGGTGTTGACCTTGATGCCGGGGCCCATGGTGGACGCGACGACGCAGGAGCGGATGTACTGACCCTTGGCGGCAGCGGGCTTCGCCTTGATGATGGCGCCCAGCAGGGTGTTGAAGTTCTCGGTGAGCTTCTCGGCACCAAAGCTGGCCTTGCCGATCGGGCAGTGGATGATGTTGGTCTTGTCGAGACGGTACTCGATCTTACCGGCCTTGGCTTCGGCGACGGCGCGGCCGACGTCGGGGCTGACGGTACCGGCCTTCGGGTTCGGCATGAGTCCCTTCGGACCGAGGACGCGGCCCAGACGGCCGACGACACCCATCATATCCGGAGAGGCGATGACGACATCGAAGTCAAACCAGTTTTCCTTCTGGATCTTTTCGACGAGATCCATGTCACCGACGTAATCTGCGCCGGCATCCTTGGCGGCCTGCACGCGGTCACCCTTGGTGAAAACGAGGACGCGGACGTTCTTACCGGTACCATGGGGCAGAACGATGGCGCCGCGGACCTGCTGGTCAGCGTGACGGGAGTCGACGCCCAGACGGACGTGAACCTCGACGGTCTCATCGAACTTGGCGGTAGCGGTCTTGATGGCGGTCTCCATCGCCTCGGCGGGATCATAAAGCTTGGCGCGATCAATGAGCTTGGCGCCGTCCTGATACTTTTTTCCTCTAAACATAGCGATTACTCCTCCACCAGAATGCCCATGGAGCGCGCGGTACCCGCGATCATGCTCATGGCAGCTTCAATCGACGCGGCGTTCAGATCGGGCATCTTCTGCTCGGCGATCTTGCGGCAGTCGGCCTTCGACAGCGTCGCAACCTTGTTGGTGTTCGGCGTCGCGGAAGCGGATTCGATGCCGCAGGCCTTCTTGATGAGGAAGGGCGCCGGCGGGGTCTTCAGGACGAAGGAGAAGGAACGGTCGGCGTAGATCGTGATGACGGTCGGGATGATCATGCCCATGTCAGCACGGGTCTTCTCGTTGAATTCCTTGGTGAAGCCCATCAGGTTGATGCCGTACGGGCCCAGGACGGAGCCGATAGGCGGAGCGGGAGTCGCCTTGCCGGCGGGAATCTGAAGTTTGACGTAGCCTACTACTTTCTGTGCCATCTAAAGGACACCTCCAAACAGATTGTGGTTTTACGGACTCATGTCCCCCGCATACCTGCTTTTTTAAAAAGGGGGCAGGGGCTGTCCTCCCACGGGGAAACGCGAAAAAGAATCGTGTCTTCGTACGATCAGAAATCGACCTTCGCCACCTGGGTGAGCTCCAGCTCGACGGGGGTTTCCCGTCCGAACATGGATACGGTGACGCGGACGCGGTTCTGATCGACATCGAGCTCGTCCACTATGCCGACAAATCCGGCGAGCGGACCCGCGGTGATGCGGACGTTGTCGCCTGCGGCGTAGGAGACGGAAACAGTCTCATGATGCTCGATTCCCAGCTTGCGGACCTCCTCGTCCGTCAGCGCGACGGGCTTGGAGCCCGGGCCTACAAAGCCGGTGCAGCCGCGTGTGTTGCGCACGACATGCCAGGAATCGTCCGTCATGATCATTTTGACGAGCACATAGCCCGGAAAGACCTTGCGCTCGACCTCGACCTGCTTGTTTTCGGTGATTTCGGTCACCTTTTCCGTCGGGACGTTCACCGCAAAAATCAGATCCTGCAGACGGCGGTTCTCGACCGCCTTCTCGATTGACGACGCAACTTTATTTTCGTAGCCGGAATAGGTATGCACGACATACCAGCGAGGTTCTTCGGCCATCCTGAACGCCTCCTATAGGATCCTCTTTTTTAGTGATTAATACCCGGTAACGAGCGCCAGCAGGCCCTTGAGGATGACATTCTCAAAGAGAAGATCCATGAGCCATACGGCGGCGGTGAAGATCGCAACGACGGTCACGACGACCGCGGAGTTGTTTCTGGTCTGCTTCCAGCCCGGCCAGACGATCTTCTTGACCTCGCCCTTCAGGTCACGCGCCCACTTGGCCACATTGCGGCCGATCTGACGCAGCTTTTCGGCGAAGCTCTTCTTGGGAGCGGACTTCTTTTCAGCAGCAGCCGCAGTCTGTCCGTTCGCGAGGTTTTTGTTGTCTTTCATACAACTCCAATCCCCTTTTCCTTACTTGGATTCCTTGTGCACGGTATGCTTGCGGCAGAAGCGGCAATACTTGGACAGCTCGATGCGATCGGGCGTGTTCTTCTTCTCCTTGAAGGTATTGTAGTTGCGCTGCTTGCACTCGCTGCAGGCGAGGGTGATCTTGGTACGCATGACGGCACCTCCTTATATTTGGGTCGCGGCATTCCGGATGCGGCGGCAAAGAAGGACCATCCGCAGCGACGTCTCCCGTATGAGAGAGAGTCCGTCCCGGCGGGAATTTTCGTCCTTTTTCGTGCATGCCCCGGAAGCGGCCGCCTGAAGCCTCCCTGTACCGCGGGGATTTTCGAGCATAAAAAAAAGAACCCCCGGACAGGTAGAATCAGTATAGCACACTCATTACCCCTTGTCAAGCATTATTTTTCGGGGATTTTGTCCGAAAAGCAGTCCGTTTCGCCCCCTCTCCGTGTGCGTCCCCTCCCCCTCCTCCGGGGCACGTCCCCGCGGTGAGATACCCCGGCACTCTGGGGGCGCAAAGTTTTTTGCGAATGCGGAATTTTCCCTCTTGACAAACGCAGAATTATCCGTTATAATAAGTTTCGCGTTCGATGAGAACGCTCGTGCTTCCGTAAGCACGCACCATGCGGTCATGGCGGAACTGGCAGACGCGTACGTTTGAGGGGCGTATGGGCAACCATCCGGGTTCAAGTCCCGGTGACCGCACCATAATCATCCGGACACCTTCGAAAATCACAGCGATTTTCGAAGGTGTC
>CAVGLF010000053.1:0-12202 GCA_963630045.1 Butyricicoccaceae bacterium
CCCCCGAACCCCCCGTTTTTGTCGGGAGAGACCCGCAGTCGGAGCTTTTTCGTTCTGGAGAGCCGATGGAAGGTGCCGTGATGCGGGATGGTTTTTGGATTCGGGGGAGTACCCCCGAACCCCCCGTTTTTGTCGGGAGAGACCCGCAGCCGGAGCTTTTTCGTTCTGGAGCGCCGATGGAACTGCCGTGATGCGGGGGAAGTGCTTTTGGGGTTCGAGAGGGCTCGGGCTTCTTTTCTTTTTTTGCGGGGGAGTCCCTTTTCTTTCGGGGCGGGCTGTGCTATAATGTGTCGCAGGGGAGGCTTCGGAGTCGGATGCTCTCCCGCAATACCTTGAAGGATGTATCACAGATAATATGGAACAGTTTCTCGAAAACCTTGCCTCAGCCGCTCCGGCGCCCGGAGGGGGAGGTGCCGCGGCGCTTGCGGGAGCGCTTTCGGCGGCTCTTGCTTCGATGGTGGCGAATCTGACGCTGGGAAAGAAAAAATACGCGGCTTATGAGCCGGAAATCCGCGAGCTTCTGAGCCGTACGCAGGGGCTGCGCACGGAGCTTTTTGCCTTTATCGAGCGTGATGCCCGTGCCTTCGAGCCGCTCTCAAGGGCCTACGGCATTCCGAAGGGTACGCCCGGACGCGAGGAAACGCTGGAGGCGGCGCTGCACGCGGCGGCGATGCCTCCGCTGGAGCTTCTGGAGACGCTGGGAGAGGTGCCGCCCGTGTGCGAAAGGCTCCTCGTCATCGGATCGCGTCTTGCCATGAGCGACGTCGGATGCTCGGCCTCCCTGTGCAGAGCCGCCGCCGAGTGCGCGGCGCTGAATGTGCGCGTCAACACCCGCCTCATGCGTGAGCGCGCATACGCCGACGGCCTTGATGCCCGCGCAGAGGCTGCACTGGAGCGCATCGCCGCGTCCTGCGCCGCAGTCTATGAGACCGTGCACCGCACGTTGAAAGGAGAATCGGTATGAGGGAGCTGCGCGGAATGCCCGTGGCAAAGGCACTTACCGAACGGGCGAGGGGAGATATCGAACGGCTGAAGGCGCGGGGCATCGTCCCCACGCTTGCCATCCTGCGCGTAGGCGAGCGCGGCGACGACCTTGCCTATGAGCGCGGCGCTGTGAAGCGCTTTGAGAAGGCCGGAGCCTGCGTGCGCGTCATCGCGCTGCCCGGGGACTGTACGCAGGAGGAGCTGGAGGAGGCTGTACGCGCCGTGAACGCGGATCCCGCGATTCACTCCTGCCTGATGTTCCGCCCCCTGCCGAGGCACCTGTCCGAGGAGCGCGTGCGCGGCCTGCTCGATGTGCGCAAGGATGCCGACTGCATGACGCCCGCATCCATGGCCGGGCTCTTTATGGGACGCTGCAGCTGCCCGCCCTGCACCCCCCAGGCCGTGCTGGAGCTGCTCGAGCACTATGAGATCCCGCTGTCCGGCGCGCGCGTCACGCTCATCGGACGCAGCCTCGTCGTCGGACGGCCGCTTGCGATGCTCCTCATCGGGAAAAACGCGACGGTAACGGTCTGCCACACGAGGACGCTGGAGCTCGCGGAGGAGTGCCGCCGTGCGGACATCCTCATCGCGGCGGCGGGAAGCCCCCGCATGGTCACGGGGGACTTTGTGCGCCCGGGACAGGTCGTCATCGATGTCGGCATCAACGTCGCGGACGGCGCTCTGTGCGGCGACGTGGACTATGATGCGGTCGCGCCGGTCGTAGAGGCCATAACCCCCGTTCCGGGCGGCGTGGGCTCCGTCACGACCTCCGTGCTGCTGGCGAATACCGTCCGTGCGGCAGAAGCCGCAAATGCATAGGAATAAAGGAAAAATCCCCTGTTTTCGAGATGAAAAACAGGGGATTTTCGCGTTATCTGCACATCGATGCACCGGGGGGAGGAGCATCACGGCAGAACCCTTCGCGGGGTTTCTCCGTAGCGGCGCAGGGCGTTTTCACGATAAATGTCGCGCAGGACGTCCCGGGGCAGTCCCAGCGGATAGAGGAGGCCGTCCGGGCGGGGACCCGTGAGAGTCGGCCACGCAAAGGGCTCTGAGTACTCAAGAAAGCTGCGCACAAGGCGGCAGCGTCCCGAGGCGTTCCCGTAGGTGAACTCCCGCTGGGAATCGTTGTAGGTATCCGTGCCGAAGAGGATGCGGCGGCGATGCGTCAGGAAGAAGTCCCGCCAGTACTCTGTGTCCTGGGAGAAGCCGACGAACATCTCGCCGCCGGGCGTCAGATCGAGCATGGTGTTCTCGTATCCCATGAAGCGCTGCGCGCGCTCGGGGTGGCGGGACATGAAGCCGAAGTGCGCCAGCGTCAGCGAAAGACGCGGGAACTTCTCAAGCACGCCGAAGATCTCGTCATAGAAGTCGTCGTAGGAGGGGTAGGTGCCGTCTCCGCAGAACCAGCCGCGGCGGATGATCTCCGGGGTGACCCGGTCGGCATCCCAGAAATAGGATGGATCCGCCAGATGCATCGTGAGGGGGATGCGGTTCTCCTCGAGAAACGCGTAGTAGAGGTCGAAGATCTCATCGTCCAGCCGGTGCCCCAGCGCCCGGCGGACGGCGGGCTTTCCTTCGAGCATCTTCATTCCGTCAAAGCCCATGTCCCACAGCTTTTCCGCCTGGACGGCATAGCCCCGGGCGGTGTCGCGCTCGTCATGGCAGTGCAGGAGACTGCCGCAGGCGTAGCATCCGGGGAAGCGCAGCTTATAGTACAGCGCCTCGGTATTGGCCAGAGGGTTGACCTTCTCCGGATTTTCCGTGTACGCCTGGAAGACCATGCGCTCATAGCCGCGCAGCTCCATGACCTCGCGGAAATGCTCCTCGGATTCCGGAATCGTGCAGGGCATCGACATGTGGACATGCGCATCGATGATCGGGATGTCGGCGAAGTTCGGTTCGTTCATGACATTTCCTCCTTATCTGATTTCGGGGCGATCCGTTACACGGTGCGTTCTATACGGGCTTTTTTCTCTGGTGAAACGAAGAACAGGATGTGCCATTCCCCCTCATTCAAAAGGGGCGTAACTCTGCGGCGGCTCAGATGATGCCGCTTACGAAGACGGTGGAGAGGATGCCGACGCCGATGCCGACCCACTGCTTCGCCGTGAGCCTTTCGCGGAATACGAGCACGGCATACAGCATCACCAGCATCATCGGGCAGAGGTTCACGACCGGGAAGAGGATGACCGTGGGCAGACGCCCGGACAGGAAGAGGTTGATGGTGTGCGGGAAGGCGAAGCCCAGACCCGTCAGCGCCGGGAAGAGGAATTCGGGCAGGGTGATCCTGTGGGGCTTCTCGTCCGATTTGGACGTCTTTGCGCGCTCCGCAAGCAGCTTGAGGCCGGACAGGAGGAAGGAGACGAGGAAGCAGGTGAGGAGAAGCGCCGGCATCTCCGAGCTGTGCAGCTCGCTGCTCTGATGCACCTTCTGCACGACGCCCGTCACGCCGGTGAAAACAAACGACACGGCGCAGAAGAGCAGCCACTTCAGACTGACATCCCGCCGCTGCTCATCGTCCTTTCCGGGCGACAGGACGATGCAGATCACCATCAGGCCGATTCCGATGAACTGGGAGACGGTGGCCTTCTCGTTGAAAAACAGAGGGCCGCACATGCTGGGGATGATGGAGGAAAGCGATATGATGACGTTGGTGTAGGCAAACGAGCCGCAGGCCTGCGCCTTCAGGAGTCCCTCGATGCTCATGATGTTTGCGATGGCGAGGAAGACGCCCAAAAGAACGGAAAAGAGGCTTACGGTCAGTGCGCTGCCCGACAGCAGATAGATCAGGAGAATCGCCGCGAAGCAGAAAATGTTCTGCCAGAAATTGAAGCGCCACAGATAGACGCCGGACATGGGGTACTTTTTCGAATAGACACCGCGCAGAATGCTGATCGTCGTGCTTGCCAGCACGGTCAGAACGAGCAGAAGGGGCAGAGGCCAGGAAAACATGGTTTAATCATCCTTTGTTGTATTGAAAATTCTGAATTGCGGGGGAAATGCGGGAAAGCTGCGGGAATATGAGGGATTCTGACGCGCCCGGGGGGAGGGAAAAAAGAGAGCATCAGCCGGATTTGCACATCTGTTTCAGGACGGCTCTCCGTCCGCCGTATCCCCGCTGCGTATGTAGTCCCTGAGTTTTTTCATGAGCCGGGCGAAGGAATCGTCATCATCGCCGTCCTGCTTTTTTTCGGCCTTTCGTTCTGCCTCCGGACGCGCCAGACCCGATTCGTGCATGATGATTTCGAAAATCGCGCGATGGCCGCGGTCGTTGGGATGCAGCCCGTCCGCGAGAAGCTCATCCGGCTCAAGACCGTGCAGCTCGCAGTAGTCGTAGAAGAGGTTATAGAGACTGATCCAGGCAAAGCCGCGCTCCGCCGCCGCGCGGGCGTACATGTCGTTCAGGTCGCCCACATGGAAGAGCCGGAGCCCGTCGTCGGGGTCGCTTTCGCGGTTGGGCGCGGCGGGGATGTTCGCGATGTAGATGACGTCGCGTGCCGGCGTACGGAGCCTTTCGTCAAGCTCCAGAAGATGCGCATAGAAGCTGTGCATATGCTCGAGCCGTGAGTGCATCGGAGCGTCCTTGAAGTCCTGGTGGCGGTTGTTCGTGCCGATGGCACAGATTACGATGTCGTCCTCCGGGCTCACAAGCTCGTCGAAGTGCTCGAGGATGAATTCGATATTCGTGCCCGTGCAGGCGTTGTTTGTCACGATGCAGTTGTAGCGGGTCATCATGAGCCGCATGAAGCAGTTTGCCCAGCAGTAGCCGCCCGGATTGCGGGAAAATCCCGCCGTGATCGGCTCTCCGGTCTGATCAAAGCCCGTGCCGCCGACGCCGTGCGTGATGGAGTCGCCCAGGAGCTTGATGCGTACGGGCCGGTCGGCCAGCACGACGCGCGACAGAATTTTTGAAACCTCGGGATTCATACGGTTTCCACGTCCCTCTTTTTTTGGATTTTTCGGTATATGATACCACATTTCCGGCAAAGCTGTCAAGCACAATGCCCGGGGCGGGATGCCCTGAGCGGCGCGGCGTGCGCGTTTTTTGCAGGATAACCGTTGCAATTTTACATTGAAAATGGTATGATAAGAATGAGCAACGGATGCTTTGGAGGGGTTCGTATGACGGTCATCTCGATAGCCAATAATAAGGGCGGCGTCGGCAAAACCACGACGACGCTGAATCTGGGCGCGGCTCTGTCGGAAAAGGGGCTGCGCGTTCTGGCGGTGGATCTGGATCCCCAGGCCTCGCTGACGCTGTATCTCGGACTGGACCCGGGAGAGCTTGAGACGACGAGCTACCAGGTCATCACGAAGAAGTGCCATGCGCTGAATGCCGTCATGATGACGCGCGTTGCGGCGCTCGACCTGATCCCCGCGTCCATCGACCTCGCGGCGGCGGAGATGGAGATCTCGGGCATGATGGGACGCGAGTTCATCATGCGCGACCAGCTGCGTGAGCTGTCCGACTACTACGATGTCGTCCTCATCGACAACATGCCGTCTCTGGGCGTGCTGACCGTCAACAGCCTCATGGCCTCCGACTACGTCGTCGTTCCGATCGAGCCGACGTATCTGGCGTATAAGGGCCTGCAGATGATCGACACGACCATCGGCGAGGTGCGCCGCTACCACCCCGAGCTGTCCATGCTGGGCGTCGTCATCACCATGGTGGACGAGCGCACCAAGCATGCGCGTGAGATCATCGGAAAAATCCGCGACAACTACCGCGTTCTGGGTACGCCCATCCGCCGCAGCGTGCGCTTCGCCGATGCCGCCGCCGGCAACCAGCCGATTTCGGAATTCGCCGGAGAGGGCTTTGAGGGCACACGCGCCTATGCGCAGATCGCCGACGAGATCGAGAGCATTGTCCGCGGTCAGGCGTCATGAGCCGGATCGAACGGATCTGTCTGATATGTTTGATACGATTGATACGATATGCATCTGAAAACGGAGAATAAAGCCATGAATCATGTCTATCGCCTGTACACACGGAAAAAGCCGGGCTTCGATGTCGAGGCTCAGGGGCTTGCGCGGGAGCTGCGCGACGAGCTGGGCATCCGCGGCCTGCGCTCCCTGAGCGTGCTGTGCCGCTATGATGCCGAGGGACTTTCCGATGCCGACTATGCTGCGGCACGGACGACGGTCTTTTCCGAGCCCCCCTGCGACGACTGCTTCGACGAGGCTCCGCCCGCCTTCCCCGAGGGTGCGCGCGTCCTGGCCGTCGAGGCACTGCCCGGTCAGTTCGACCAGCGTGCGGATTCCTGCGCCCAGTGCATCGCCATTCTGACCGGAGGAGAGCGTCCCCGCGTACGCGCGGCGAAGCTCTATGTGCTGGAAGGCGAGCTGTCCGAGGACGATTTTGCGCGGGTGCGCAGCCGTCTCATCAACCCCGTCGAGTCCCGCGAGGCCTCGCTTGAAAAGCCGCAGAGCCTGGCGGACAACTACGGTACGCCTGCGGATGTCGCCGTGCTGACGGGCTTCATCTCCTATGGCCGCGAGGAGCTTTTTGCCATGTGCAGCCGCTACGGGCTTGCCATGGACGAACGCGACCTGGAGTTCCTGCAGAGCTACTTCCGCGACGAGGAGAAGCGCGATCCGACGCTCACCGAGCTGCGCGTGCTCGATACCTACTGGTCGGATCACTGCCGCCATACCACCTTCGGCACCTATCTGACCGAGGTGGAGCTTGAGGACCCGGCCGTCCGCGCCGCCTATGAGGACTATCTCGCCGCACGGCGCGAGGTCTACGGCGAGGAGAAGGCCGCACGCCGCCCCGTCACGCTGATGGATGTCGCGACGATGGGGCCGAAGCTCCTGAAAAAGCGCGGACAGCTTCCGAATATCGACGAGAGCGAGGAGATCAACGCCTGCTCCGTCCACGTCGATGCCACGGTCGGCGGACGCAAGGTCGATACGCTTCTGATGTTCAAGAACGAGACGCACAACCATCCCACTGAGATCGAGCCCTTCGGCGGCGCGGCGACCTGTCTGGGCGGCGCCATCCGCGATCCGCTCTCCGGACGCGCCTATGTCTATCAGGCGATGCGCGTGACCGGAGCGGGTGACCCCCGCCGTCCGCTGGAGGAGACCATCCCCGGCAAGCTCCCGCAGAAGCGTCTGACGCGTACGGCGGCGGCCGGATACTCCTCCTACGGCAACCAGATCGGTCTGGCAACGGGGCAGGTGCGCGAGCTCTATCACGAGGGATATGTCGCGAAGCGCATGGAAATCGGCGCGGTGCTGGGCGTTGCGCCCTTTGACCACGTCGTGCGCGAGGAGCCCGCGCCGGGCGATGTCGTCATCCTCCTCGGAGGACGCACGGGACGCGATGGCTGCGGCGGCGCGACAGGCTCATCGAAGGCGCATACGGAAAAGTCGCTGGAGACCTGCTTTGCCGAGGTGCAGAAGGGCAACGCGCCCGAGGAGCGCAAGCTGCAGAGGCTGTTCCGCGACGGAGCCGTCACGCGTATGATCCGCCGCTGCAACGACTTCGGTGCCGGAGGTGTCTCCGTCGCCATCGGCGAGCTCGCCGACGGACTGCGCATCAATCTGGATGCCGTTCCGAAGAAGTACGAGGGTCTGGACGGTACGGAGCTTGCGATCTCCGAGTCCCAGGAGCGCATGGCGGTTGTCGTCTCGCGCGAGGACGCGCCGCGCTTCATGGAATGCGCCGCGCGTGAGAATCTGGAGGCCACCTGCGTCGCGGAGGTGACGGAGGAGCCCAGACTCGTCATGACGTGGAGAGGCCGCACGCTGGTCGATATCTCCCGCGCCTTCCTCAACACCAACGGAGCGTCCCGCACGGCGCAGGCATCCGTGCCCGTGCGCGGCATCCCGAAGCCCCTGTCCGTCGGGGGAAAGGCCGGAGAGCGCTTCCGCGCGCTGCTGTCCGATCTCAACGTCTGCTCCCAGAGGGGACTGGGAGAGCGCTTCGACGGTTCCATCGGAGCGTCCGCCGTGCTGGCGCCCTACGGAGGCCGCACGGGCAAGTCTCCCGCGCCGCTCATGGTCTCGCGGCTGCCCTTCCCGGACGCCGACTGCACGACAATGTCCGCCATGGCCTACGGCGGAGATCCCGCCATCCTGGAGCAGAACCCCTTCCTGGGCGCGTCCTATGCCGTTGTGAGCTCCGTGTCGAAGCTCATTGCCGCGGGCTTTGACTTCCGCCGCGCCTATCTGACGCTGCAGGAGTACTTCCCGCGTCTGGGCACGGAGCCCTCCCGTTGGGGACTGCCGCTGTCGGCTCTGCTGGGCGCGTTCGAGGCGCAGAAGGGACTCGGCATCGCCGCCATCGGAGGCAAGGACAGCATGTCCGGCTCCTACCGTGATCTGGATGTCCCGCCGACACTCGTTTCCTTCGCCGTGGCCTCCGGGGATGACGACTGCATCCTGCCGGACTTCAAAGGCGCGGGACACGCGGTTTATCTCATCGAGGCGCCGCAGAATGCGGACGGAACGCCGGACTACGCGGGCACGCTTGCCGCGTGGGACATCCTCCTTGCAAACCGCGCACATATCCTCTCCGCCAGAGCTGTCGAGACGGGCGGCACGGCCGAGGCCGTCTTCAAGCTCTGCGTGGGCAATCGGATCGGCTTTGAGGCCGCAGAGGATCTCTTCGCCGGCGTCACCCCGGGCAGCATCGTCGTTGAATGCGGCGCGGAGCTTCCCGGCGCACGCCTCATCGGACACACGGCGGAGAATCCCGCCATCACGCTGGAGGGCGAGACGCTTTCGCTCGATGAGCTGACCGCTGTCTGGGAGGCTCCGCTGGAGCCCGTCTTCCCCACGCGCGCCGCAGGCTCGGGCGAGATTCCGACCGTCACCTGCACCGAGCGCAGCACGGCGCATCCCGCCGTTCTGTGCAACCGTCCCCGCGCCGTCATCCCGGTCTTCCCCGGAACGAACTGCGAATATGACACGGCGCGTGCCGTGGAGCGCGCGGGAGGCGAGGCAGAGGTCGTCGTCGTGCGCAACCTGAATTCCGCAATGCTCGCGGACTCCATCCGCGAAACGAGAAAGGCGCTGGAGCAGGCGCAGATGCTCATCTTCCCCGGCGGCTTCTCCGGCGGCGACGAGCCCGACGGCTCGGGCAAGTTCATCGCGGCATACTTCCGCAACCCGGAGCTTCTGGAGGCCGTCCATGCGCTTCTGGACCGCGACGGACTGATTCTGGGCATCTGCAACGGCTTCCAGGCGCTCATCAAGCTGGGACTCGTGCCCTACGGACGCATCCGTCCGATGGATGCCTCCTGCCCGACGCTGACCTACAACAACATCGGCCGCCACGAGGCGCGCTATGTGACCACACGCGTGGCATCCGTGAAATCCCCGTGGCTCTCGCTGTGCGAGCCCGGCGAGCTCTACTCCGTCCCGATTTCCCACGGCGAGGGACGCTTTGTTGCGGACGAGGCGACGCTTGCGGCGCTGCAGGCCGGGGGACAGATCGCCTTCCAGTACGCGGATCCCGAGGGACGGGTGTCCATGGACATCGCCTATAACCCCAACGGCTCCGAGTGGGCCATTGAGGGCATCACCAGCCCCGACGGACGCATCCTGGGCAAGATGGCGCATACCGAGCGCGCGGGCGCCGGAATCGGCATGAACATCTCGGGGCTCCGCTACCAGCCCATCTTTGAAGGCGGCGTGCGCTACTTCCGCTGATTTATTACTCTTCTCTATATTCTGATATGCATAAGGAGCGAGAAATTTCGTATGAAAACCTGTGTCAGCACCTATTCCTTCTACCGTCTCCGCCACACCATGTCCTTCTTCGAGATCATCGAGAAGACGAAGGAGCTGGGCTTTGACGCCATCGAGTTCTGCCTGGACGACGATCTGCCCGGAGGCCGCGACGGCGTAGCCAAGCTGCGCGCCCGCTGCGAGGAGGTCGGACTGGAGATTGCCAGCTACACCACCGGCGCGAATTTCTTCGTGCCCGATCAGGCCGCCGAGATCGCAAGAGTCAAGGAGCATGTCGACCGTGCGGCCATTCTGGGCGCTCCGGCGCTGCGCCATGACGTCTACTACGCCTTCTATCCCGGCTACACCGGCCTGCGCACCTTCGACACCGCACTGGACTACGTCGTGCCCGCCGTCCGCGAGATCGCGGAGTACGCCGCCTCCAAGGGCATCCGCACCATGACCGAGAACCACGGCCATCAGCTGCAGGATTCCCTGCGCATGGAGAAGCTCTTCAACGCCGTCAACCATCCCAATTACGGATGGCTCTGCGACATCGGCAACTTCTGCTGCGCAGATGAGGATTCCGCCGCTGCCGTCGGCCGTCTGGCACCTCTGTGCATCCATGTCCATGCCAAGGATATGTTCCTGCGCTCCGGCATGCTGCCCGATCCCGGACGCGGCTGGGCCCGCACCCGTGCCGGCAACTACTTCCGCGGAACCATCTTCGGTCAGGGCAACATCCCGACGATGCAGTGCCTGCAGATCCTCAAGGACAGCGGATATGACGGCTACGTTTCGCTGGAGTTCGAGGGCATGGAGGACACGCTCCAGTCCATCGAAATCAGCCTGGAGAACATGAAGCGCACGCTGGCGGCTCTGAAGTAAGCGCAGGGTAAGGGCTGCCCGCAAACAAAAGAAGTCCCCGTTCAGACGTGAACGGGGACTTCTTTGGCTGTTTTTCAGGTGGAAAATGATTACTTTTTGCGGAAGACGAGGAGCTTTGAGAAAACGTAGTTGAGTACGAGGATGAGAACGCTGATGCAGACCTTGGCCAGCATGTAATTGATGTGCAGGATTTCGTAGAGCAGGGAAAAGCCGCCGACCTCGATGAGCATCGTCACGCCGCGTGCGGCGAAGAAGGAGAGTGCCTCGCGCAGCAGCTCGCGCCTTGTCGCGCAGTGCGTACGGAAGACGAAGAGCTTGTTGGCGACGTAGGCGAAGAGGACGGCGCAGACAACGCTGACGACGTTTGCGATATTGGGATCGAGCACCCTTGCCGCGAGCCACAGCGTACCGAAGCTCACGACGGTGGTCAGAACGCCGATGACGGCGTAGCGGAACAGCTCCTGAATCCTGTCCGACATGAAGAAGGCCCAGAAGCGCCTCCAGAGTTTTTTCAAGGCAAAAGACCCTCCCTTATTTTATACGCGTTCCGAGACGATGTAGAGGGCGCGTCCCTTCACCTCGTCGTACATCCGCGCGATATACGCGCCGAGGATGCCCAGAACGCCGAGAATCAGCACGGAGGCCAGCAGCACGGTCAGAATGACCCAGGCCGCATCCGGCACACCCGCGCGGCTGCAGGCGCGCACGATCATGACGATGACATCCGCCAGCGCTCCGAGTCCGCAGAGGAAGGCCAGGGGGAAGGCCAGATACAGCGGAGCGGCGGTATTGGAGAGAATCGCATTGAACGCGAGCTTCAGAAGGCGCCTGGTGGAGAAGCGGCTGGTGCCGTCATCGCGATCCTCAACGGAGAAGGGGAAGGAGGCGTGGGCAAAGCCGACGGAATCGACGAGTGCGCGGAAGAAGCGGTTGCGCTCGGGCAGCTTCCGCAGCTCATCGACAACGGGGCGGCGGAGAATCTTGAAATCGGAGGAATTATCGAAATCGAGACCGGTGAAGCGCTTCAGAATCCCGTAGAAGCCCTTTGCGAGTATGCGGGACTTCAGGGATTCATGGCCGCGGAACTCCTTGACGCCGTCGACGACATCGGCGCCGGAGGACTCGAGCAGATCGAGCATCCCGCGCACGCAGCGCGGCGGGTGCTGGAGATCGGAGTCCATGACGAGATAGAGCTCCTCATCGACGGAGGCAAGGCCGGCGGAGATGGCGGTTTCCTTTCCGAAATTGCGGGAGAAGCGGATGCCGGAGACCCAGGGCATCTCCTGATGAAGCCGGCGGACGATCTCCCAGGTACGGTCGCGGGAGCCGTCGTCGACCAGCATGAAGTGCGGGTCGATTCCGTCAGACCTCAGAACGCGATCGATTTCGCGGACATGTGCGTACAGTCCTTTTTCCTCATTAAACACCGGAATCACAACAGCCAGCGCCATGGAGTGCCTCCTTGTACGAATTCGGGATGGATTTATTATACTCTAATCGGGAGAGGAATGCAAGGGGGGTCCCGGGGGGGAACCCCCCGGGACTGCCTTTTTTCGCACCTGCGCGGTTCTTCGCCGGAGACTGCCGTACGGTATCCTTACGAAGTTTTCCTGCTATAGGAAAACTTCGGTGCCTCAAGAAGTGC
>CAVGLF010000054.1:0-12052 GCA_963630045.1 Butyricicoccaceae bacterium
AGTCTGTCGCGATCGCGGTTTTGTCGTATGCGATGCTATTGTCCTTCGCGTACGCGCTTGCGGCGGCGGCAAATTCGGCGGCATCTGCGTTCTCATTCCACGTCACGTATCCCTGATCATCGATCGTGACGTAGGTAAGGCCTGCGGCACCGGTCGCGAAGAAGCCCGCCCAGTCATTGTCTACCTTGTAGTTCAGCGCGGTGTAGCCTTCGTTGTGGCTGTCGAGGTCGAAAATCCTGTAGATCGTGTAGGTTTTGTCCTTGACCGCATTGTCGATGGTGATGCTGCCCGTCGTGTCCGCAGCAAAGGCCGTGCATCCGAGTGCCAGTACCAGCGCGAGTGCGAGAATCAGAGCCAGCAGAGATTTTCCGGTTTTCATGTTTCGCGTCTCCTTTTTGTGATTCTTTTTTCCCAAAAAAATGCGTGGAATATGATCTCTTTTTTTATGGAAGCGTCCGCGTGCGCCGGACGAAGGGGGAATCCCGTCCCCCCGAAAGGGTTTCGAGGGTCGGGAGGTCAGTTCAAGCCCCCTTTTTTCCGTCTGCGCCGCTGCCGTATTCCGTACAAAAAGCCCCCTGCCGTGATGAGCAGTCCGCTTATTGTATACATAAGGGTCGTGCCGGAGCCTCCGGTTTCGGGAAGTGCGTAGCCCATCCGGGCGTTCGTGAAGGAGAACTCACCCGTATCGATGTCCTGTGTCAGTCCCGAAATCGTAACGTTGCCGTCCGCGTCTACCGTGACCGTGTGCACCGTATCATCGGGCGTATAGCCCGTGGGCGCCCGGGTCTCCAGAAGGTAATAGGTCGCGTCTGGGCTCAGTCCGTTCAGTACGTAGAGCCCGTCGCCGCCCGTGTGTGCGGTCTGATTCACGCTTTGACACCCGGCATCGTTGTAGAGCGTGAACACCGCCCCCGTGAGCGCGTCTCCGGTCTCCGCATCCGTCTTCCTCAGCTTGAAGGAGGTCGTCTGCGCGTTGAAGAGCCGGAGCGTTCCGTCCATGGCAATCGGCTCACAGCCCAAAGCCTCCAGCGCTGCCTTCTGCTCGTCCGTAAAGGCTTTCTGCGCGTCCGAGTTTTCCGGTGCGGTGAAGTAGAACCAGTGCTTTTCCTGATCGATGACGTATCCGTCCGGGGAATCGGTTTCCAGAAGGTAATACGCCGTATAGGGAGTGAGGCTGCAAAGTCCTCCCCCGCTGATTCCCTTCGTACCGAAGGCAATTCTGCCGTCGGTCCCGGTCGTGCCGGATGCCAGAACCGTGCCGTTTGCGTCGCAGAGATCGAAGGCCGCGTTTCCCAGCGCCGTGATGGCTCCGCCGACCGATACCGCGTCGATTTTCTCAAGGTTCAGCGTGTAGCTCTGTCCCGAGACGCTGCCGCCGGAGGTTTCGATGACCTTATCGTAGGTCACGCCGGAGGCGCTGTCGTTCACGCCGCGCAGGTTTGCCGTATTGGTTACGGTGACCTTCTCGCCGACGTTTCCCTTGACCGTCGCCGGGTACGAAATCTCCATCTTCCATTCGGAGATGTCGAAATCGTATGCCCCGCTCAGTTTCGCGTTGCAGGCCGCGCAGAACTCTCCCGCCGTGCAGGCCTTCCCGTTCAGCTCTCCGAGATTGATCGTCACGGTCAGACCGTCCTGTGAAAGCTCCGTCGTAAAGGATTCACCCGTGACGCCTGCCACGTCGCACATCTGTGCAAAGCTGCGCGCCCAGATCACGTCGTCGTCCCGGTTGATGAAGCGAATCTGCATGTTCGCGATATCCGCTGTCATGGTGCTGCTGTCCATGTAGTCATCGACGACAATCTGCGTCAGGTTCTTAAGCTCCGATGAGCTGAAATCAACCTCGATTTTAAACAGAAGCGTGTTCTTGTCGTTTTCCGTCAGCGGGCAGGTCAGCTCATTAGCATCGTAGTCGTTCAGTGTAAAGCAGCCGACATTTGCATTGTGCTCATGCCCCACGGGATCCGCCAGCGTCTTTTTCGTGAGGTATCTTGTAAACGAGAACGTTGTCTCCGCTTTTCCGTACCGGATATTGTTGTCGCCCTTCGCGGTTACGATATTGTAGACATTCCTGTATGTATGCCCCTCCGCCGCCGGCGTCAGCGCGTAGTTGGCCGTCCATGTGATGGGGTAAAACTCCGCCTGGGTGTCGTCGTAGGGCCACAGGTAGATATACGGGAAGCGGATTGTGACGGTGTGGTTTTCGTTATCCACCGTTGTGTCGATGTAGGGATTTTCGACCTGAACAATATTTCCGTCCGCGTCCTTCGTCCAGATTCCCAGCTCAGGATACGTCGATCTCCAGGTCGTGCCGCTCACGCCCTCGGGATTTTCGACCTGCTCGCAGAAGACCCGCGTCTCGCTGTGCGCCTCGGTATAGACCGGCATGTAGGTAAGCGAACTGCTTCCCACATTCATCGACAGGTAGTAGACCCCCCGCTCCCAGGCCAGCCTCGAGTCAAAAGCATCCTCAACGGTGACGGATGTCGATCCGGTATAGCCCACGTTCCGTTCATCGATCGTCACGGTATAGTAGACCAGATTCGCGTTTTCGTCATAGTATCCGGTCTTATTCATGGTCACGGAATCCTCGAGATCCCGGACGGGAAACTCCACGCTCGCGGATTTTTCCATCCACTGAGATTGTCCCTTCAGATCGGTGAAGCTGATGCCCACGCGGTTCCGGAGGATTTCTCCGTCAGCCGCGCCCTCGCTCTTCGTGCGGTAGACAATCTTGACGACATATCCGTCCGCATAGTCCCCGACCGCCGCGGGAAGCGTAAGGTTTTCATTCACGTTCTTCGTGACGACGAAGCGGCTGCCGTTCTGGAAGTAGAATCCCTCGAAATCCAGAAGCGCGGCAAATTCCGCGGTCGTGTAATCCGGCTGGACGGTGCTCCTGGAGTCCGAATTGTAGCGCGAGATGGAGACGGTAAAGATCTTCCCCCGGCCGTCCTCCGCGCCATCGACCGAAACGCTTCCGTCATTGGGCTGATACTCGTTTCCGTCCGCGTCGATGAGCTTTGAATACACCGTGGTGCCGTCCGCGGTGTAGCTCGGAAGAAAGTCCATGATGTAGACATTCGAAATGGAGCTGCTTCCGGGATGGACGATGTACTGCACCGTCCACTCTGTGATGCGCGCCTCCTGATCCACAATCGTGCCGCTCTTCTCGATGCCGATATCGACCTTGCGCGCGTCCGTGGCGACATTTCCGGTTCCGATGCCGCCCTCTCCGAAGACCTCGGGGAACTGGTTGAAGCGCGCACCCGCAGCGTTGGTCAGCTGCGCCCCGTCCGCCGTTACTGTCGTGTAGTAGGAAATTTTGTAGACGTACTGATTATCGCCGTCCGTCTGCGGGATGGTATAATCCCATCGGCACAGATCCGTATCCAGCGTCAGTCCCTGGCTGTTGCCGGTCCAGTCGGTGATGGTATCCGTACGGACAAGCGTTCCGTCCGCCGTGTATACCTCGATGACAAAGGGCTTTGATGTGTCATAGCTCAGGGAAGCAGACTGGAGCGCATCGAAAAGCCCGGTGCCCGCCATGGGAATGGCGGCTCCGTCGTTGATCGTCAGATCCCACCGCACGGAGTCCCCCTCCAGCGTTCCTTCCTTGGTAAGGACACGCTCCCGGCTGCCGTAGTAGCTCCAGCGCTCCGAGGCCGTAAGCTCCTCCGGCACCTCGGTGGATTTGACTGCCGCCGTGTTGTCCGTCTCGACCTTACTGCCCGAAAGATCCGCTGCAAGTGCCTGCCCCGCCGGATATTCCATGGGATAGGTGATGGTCAGCGTATCTCCCGCCGCCATGCTGAGTCCGTTCAGCTTTGCAAGAAAGCTTTCGATGGTCGTTTCGTCCGTGATCACCTCTGACCACGCGGCCGTCCGCGTGCCCGAAGCGTCCTGAATTACGGCTCCGATCGTGCCGCCGGTCTTCAGCTTCGCGCAAACCCCAACCGTCTGGCTGTTCCCGCTGTCATCCGTATAGGTCACGCTGCCGCCCGTTACGGTATCGGTCAGCGTGACATTCGTCTGTGCCGTCGCCGCGTGTACCGTGATGGTATAATCCGCCAGACGGCGCCCGGTCTCGCTGTGCGTCTTCTCGATGGAAAGCTTCGCCGCGCCGTCCACCGTGATCTTCTTGACGTGATTGTTGCCGAAATCAATGGTATGCTCGCCGTCCGTGTCGAGCTCCCAGTTTGCCGTGATGTTGAGATTGAGGCTCAGATAATCGTTGGCGGCTACGTAGTCTTCATACAGCGTGACGGTGACCACGGTTCGTCCCGTCGCCGCATCCTTCGTCACGGTGTAGGAGCCCAGCGTCGTCTCCGAGGCATCCTTCATGATGCCGTTCGTAATATCGGAGGGTATGGTCACGCCTTCGGGCAATGTATAGGTATAGACCGTCGTCCCGGTCTTGCCGGGGATGTTCGAAAACTCAAGGTTGACGGCGAACTCCTTCGCAGCGTCAAGCGTGCCGCCCGTATAGACGGCTCCGTCCACAATGATCTCGGAGCCGGTCAGGTAGCTCGTGATATCCGCCGGGGCTGCACCCGTGTCCGTAAGCCCAGCCGTCATGATGGCCGAGCCTCCGAAGATGTCGGCAAGTCCCGACAGTGCCGAGCTGAAAAAGCCCCCGGAGGAGCTCTCCTGCGTCCCGCTCACGAGTCCGATATGCTCCGCGGCATCCGGGTTATCCGTACCGTACGTGAACGTATCGTCCGTAAGCAGGCCGTCCGTGAACGTATCTTCCTGTATCGGAGCATCCCCGGTCATATCAATGACCGGAGTCGTATCAATGACCGGGGTCGTGTCAATGACCGGGGTCGTGTCAATGACCGGGGGCGTGTCGATGACCGATGCGCTGTCCGTGCCCGGCTGGCTGATCGTGTTCTCCGCGATACTGACGGAGCCCAGAATCGCCGCATCATTCGCCGCGTAGGTGTTCTCCCCTACCCGGTCATGAAGATCGCCCTCGATGGTGCAGATCCCGGTGGAGCCGGCCTCGGTCACGATGCCGGCGCGGTACTCGCCGTCGGAGTTCACGAATACAAGATCGCCCGCCTCCGGCATACGTCCCTCGACATAGAGACCCGCCGTCCGCAGCTGCGCGATCCATGTCCCTGTCTCGGCGGCGCAGGGAATCCGTGTAATGCCCGCGTAGGAAAGGCAGAAGGAGGCAAACATCGCGTTCCAGTCGGCGCAGGCATAGCAGCTTTCATTTCCGCCGTACCATGCACCGTAGCGCGTATAGCCCGATGTGCTGTTGTCCGCGCGAACCTCGTAGTGTACGCTGCTCTCCGTATAGCCGAGCTGACTCTGCGCCACGGCGACCAGATCCGCCGGCGCCCAGCCGGAAAGCTGCGGCAGTCCGGCTTCCCAGTCCGCCTCCGTTTCAACGGCACCCGGATCGGAATAGCAGGCAAGGCCGTGCGTATGCTCCTCCAGTCCGCAGACGAGGCTCTGCGCATAGCAGTCCTGTGTATGGGTATGCCCCTCGGTCGAAAGCGTGCAGGTCAGAACGAAAGTCTCACCTAGGCAGCCTTCGTCATGCGTATGTCCTGCGGACTCCTCCAGTCCGCAGGCAAGCGTCTGCGTCCGGGCATAGCAGTCCTCCGTGTGGGTATGGGTCTCGGATTCCTCCTGCGTGCAGACGAGCTGCAGCTCGGTCGTATAGCAGCTCTCGCCGTGCGTATGTCCGGCAGACTCCTCCTGCCCGCAGACGGGTTCCAGCCGCGTTTCGCTGCATTCCTCCGTATGGGTATGCGCCTGTGTTTCCTCCAAAGTGCAGACGAGCACAGCCTCATAGCAATCCGCGCCATGAGTGTGCTCTTCCTTTGCGCAATATACAGTCTGTTCAAGCGTAATCGCCGGGAGCAGGAGCGCGTAGGTCGTGCAGAACACAACCACGCAGGCGAGGACGGAAACGATGCGCTTCCATACGCTCCTGTAGACTCTCTCACGGCGAATACTGTTCAAACTGTCCGAATGCAGCACTGCGCGCTCTCCTTCCGCATTGATTTTCCCTAGCTTACAAGTCCGAATCGCTCGAACGGCCATACGCGAAACGCGATCCGGCCGACAATCTGTTCTTCCGAAATGCATCCGACGGCGGTGTTGCGGCTGTCCACGGAGGTGGATCGGTGATCCCCCATCACGAAGTAGCGTCCGTCACCCACCTGATACGGAAGCGTGATATTGCACTCGCCCAGAGCCTTTTCCTGCAAATACGGCTCGTCCAGAGGCTCGCCGTTGACGCTGACGTTTCCGTCCGCATCGATGTCCACCCAGTCTCCCGGGCCCGCAATCAGGCGTTTCACCAGAATCTTATTGTTGTAGTAGAATGCGATGATATCGCCCTTTTCGTGCCGTGAGGATTTCACGGAGACGACGATTTCGCCCTCGCTCACCGTCGGCGTCATGGAACTGCCGTAAATCTGCAGCACGGGCAGCCAGAGCGTGGCGACCAGCACGGCGATTGCCGCCACCACGATCAGAATCGCGATGGTGCTGCGCAGCGTCCTGCCGTAGCGGCTGCGGTAGCGCAGCCGCCGGCGTTCGCGTTCGATCTGCTCGACGCTGGGCAGCTCGACCGCGTGCTCATTTCTTCTCATGTGCGGCGTTCCCCTGCTCCGTGTTCTGACTGTCTTCATCGCCTTCCGGGGCATCCTCCAGCGTACGCGAGGCCTTTCTGCGGGCGGCCAGAAGAATCTCCGCGGCTTCCGCTTCCGCGCCGCGCAGCAGGGCACGGCGGCGGCTCTCCGCCTCCCAGGTCTCCTCCCGCGTTCTTTCCTCCATGCTCCGAATCGAGGCAAGGTACTGGTCGGCGGCACTCTGCGCCGCCTCGAACACGCCGTTCAGCTTCAGTGCGGCCTCCGCAACGGAGCCTGCCTCGGCCATGCGGATCTCGCGCTGTGACAGCTGCTCCCGCAGCGTTCCGAGCTCGCGTTCGCACTCCTCCAGCCTCTTCTGCTGTTCATAGATGATATCCACAAGCTCCGTTCTTGAAAGCCGCTTCAGTTCTCCGTCCCGCATGCCGTTACTCCGCACGATAGATTCAGGACAGGCTGTCCTGTCCTCTGGATACAAACGAAGCATCCCGATATACGTTTTCCCCCCGGCGCTTATCCGCGGGTCAAAATGTTCATCGGGATACAAGGTGTTAGTTTCATGTAAAATACGGTACTTTCGGCAATTTCTGTCCGTTCAAAAGTACCTGTAATGCTTTTTATATTATATCATTTTAAGACGGAATTTCAATAGGCAGCACGTCATTTCCTCTTGGCACTTTAGCCATTTTTTCGTGCGGATTTCCCGTCTTTTCTCCCTCAGTTTGCACATAGATCCCGGAAAATATTCTCATACTACGCCGTTATCGCTTCAGCGTGCAAAAGTGATGAAGCGGCAGCGAGGCTCCGCCCGGGGGGAGCTTGTTCGGGAGCACGTCCGGGGATGGCTCATCCGTACAGGTTTCCCGGGGTTCGAGAACCCCGGGGGACTAGAACCCCGGGGGGACTAGGACACCGGTATTTTTGTGAAAAATTCACCCTCCTTTCCCTCTTGACAAAACGGGGATGTTTCTGATATGATGAACACGTCATATAACTGACGGAATCAGTGGAAAAGACCACGGGGAGTATGACTTATGTGAGGCCGGCCGTCTGGGCAAGAGATGTTTGCTCAGGATGGTTCGGGCTTTTTATTTTCCCTCACCAAAATAGCAGGACAGAGGATAAGGAGGAATCCCCTCATGACATGCGGTCGGATTCATTCTTGGGAGACCATGGGACTGGTCGACGGGCCGGGCATACGAACCGTCGTGTTCCTGCAGGGCTGCGCACTCAGATGCCTGTATTGCCACAATCCCGATACCTGGGACGGCTTCGGCGGCACGACTGCGACGCCGGAGGAGGTGGTTTCCCGGCTCGAACGCTTCCGTCCCTATTACGGCTCCCGCGGGGGCGTGACCTTTTCGGGCGGCGAGCCTCTGCTGCAGCCCCGCTTTCTCGGGCAGGTGCTGAAGCTGTGCCGGGACGCGGGCATCCATACCTGCCTCGATACGGCCGGCTGCGGCATCGGCGGCTATGAGGAGATTCTTGAATACACGGATCTGGTGCTGTTCGATGTCAAGCATCACACGCCCGAGGGCTACCGGCGCATCACGGGACGCGACCCTTCGGAGTCCCTGCGCTTTGTCAGTCTGGTGCAGGAGATGAACGTGCCGATGTGGATCCGGCATGTCGTCGTGCCGGGACTGACCGATTCGGACGAGCATCTCGAGGGGCTGCGCGCCTATATCCGCACACTGCGCGGCGTACAGCGCGTGGAGCTTCTCCCCTACCACACCCTGGGCGTGGCAAAATACCGTACGCTGCATCTTCCCTACCCGCTGGAGGGCGTTCCCCCGCAGGACGAAGCTGCCCTGGCCTCATGGCAGGCCAGGATGAATGACGAATTTCATGAATATCTGGGATAAGGAGAAACGAATATGAGCATTGATGTAAACTGCACGGCGTGGCAGGGGTTCAAAACCGGTGAGTGGCGGCATCTTGTCAACGTGCGCAACTTCATCCAGAAGAATTATACGCCCTATTCCGGCGACGGATCGTTTCTCTCGGGGACGACCCGGCGCACGGACAGTGTCTGGGCAGCGGCGCACGCGCTGATCGTCGAGGAGGTGCAGAAGGGCATCATCGATGTCGATACGACTACGGTCTCCGGCATCGACAACTTCGAGCCCGGATACATCGACCGCGAAAACGAGGTCATCGTCGGTCTGCAGACGGACGCGCCCTTAAAGCGCATCGTCAACCCCTTCGGCGGGCTTCGCATGGCGCGCTCCGCTCTGGCCGAGTACGGGTATCAGCTCGACCATGAGGTAGAGCATCACTTTTCCCTCTACCGCAAGACGCATAACGACGGCGTGTTCGATGCCTATCCCGCGCGCATCCGTGCGGCGCGCTCCGCAGGGCTTCTGACGGGGCTGCCGGATGCCTACGGACGCGGACGCATTGTGGGCGACTACCGCCGGGTGCCCCTGTACGGCACGGACTTCCTCATCGAGTCGAAGCAGGCCGATCTCGCGGCGCTGGACGGCCCCATGAGCGATGAGCGCATCCGTCTGCGCGAGGAGGTCTCCGAGCAGATCCGTGCGCTGCGCGCCATGGCGCATATGGCGTCCCGCTACGGCTGCGACATCACGCGGCCCGCGGAAAATGCCCGGGAGGCCGTCCAGAACCTCTACCTGGCGTATCTCGCGGGCGTCAAGGAAAACAACGGCTCCGCGACCAGCCTCGGACGCACGGCAACCTTCCTCGATATCTACATCCAGCGGGATCTCGAGCGCGGCGTGCTGGACGAAGCCGGTGCGCAGGAGCTCATCGATCAGTTCATCATCAAGCTGCGGCTGGTGCGCCACCTGCGTACGCCGGAGTACAACGAGCTTTTCGGCGGAGATCCGACCTGGGTCACGGAGTCCCTGGGCGGCATGGGTGTCGACGGACGCACGCTCGTGACGAAGAGCTCCTTCCGCTACCTGCACAGTCTGACGAATCTCGGAACCGCGCCCGAGCCGAATCTGACCGTCCTGTGGAGCCAGAACCTGCCTCAGGGCTTCAAGAGCTACTGCGCCGATATGAGCATTGCCACCGACTCGATTCAATACGAAAACGACGACATCATGCGTCCGCTGTACGGAGACGACTACTGCATCGCCTGCTGCGTGTCGGCCATGGCTGTGGGCAAGCAGATGCAGTTCTTCGGCGCCCGCGCCAATATGGCCAAAAGCCTGCTCTACGCCATCAACGGCGGCACGGACGAGCTGCGCGGCACTCAGGTGATTCCGGGCATCGAGCGCAATACGGATGAGGTTCTGGAATACTCCCGCGTGCTGACCGACTACAAGCGCGTACTTGCCTACGTCGCCGAGATGTACGTCGATGCGATCAATATCATCCACTTCATGCATGACAAATACGCCTATGAGGCAAGCCAGATGGCGCTGCACGATACGCTGGTCGAACGTCTCGCAGCCTTCGGTCTCTCCGGCCTCTCCGTTGCTGCGGACTCCCTGTCCGCCATCAAGTTCGCAAAGGTTTATCCCGTCCGCAACGAGGCGGGGATCGCCGTCGACTTCCGCGTCGAGGGCGACTTCCCGAAGTACGGAAACGACATCGATGCCGTGGACGACATTGCGGTGGAGCTCGTGTCGTACTTCTCTGCGGAGCTCAAGAAGCATCCGCTGTACCGGGGTGCCGCGCATACTCTGTCCGCGCTGACCATCACAAGCAACGTCATGTACGGAAAGAAGACGGGCTCCACGCCGGACGGACGCAAGGTCGGAGAGCCCTTCGCTCCGGGTGCGAATCCGATGCACGGACGCGATACGCACGGTGCCCTGGCCTCGCTGAACTCCGTGGCGAAGATTCCCTATCGCGCGGTCTGCCAGGACGGCATCTCGAACACCTTCTCCATCACGCCCGCCGCACTGGGAAAGAGCGATACGGAGCGCCGCGAAAATCTGGTCGCGATTCTGGACGGCTACTTCGTGCAGTGCGCGCATCACTTAAACGTAAACGTCATGAACCGCGAGGTGCTTCTGGATGCGATGGAGCATCCGGAAAAGTATCCGACGCTCACGATCCGCGTCTCGGGCTACGCCGTAAACTTCTGCCGTCTCTCCCGCGAGCAGCAGGCGGAGGTCATCCGCCGCACCTTCCACGAAAGCCTGGTCTCCTGAAATTTTTAAAAAGGCCGGCTTCCGTCCCTCTCTCTTCCCCCGATTTTGCGCCAAAAAGCAAAGAAAAAAGAGCTTCGAACACCAAATTCGAAGCTCTTTTTTTGCCCATGTGAGGCCTGCAGCCTGTTTTTCTCCCGCAGACCGCAGGGAGGGGAAAACGGGACTTACTTTTCGGGATAGAGGTTCTCGTCGACCTTGCGGATTGCCTTGATGATATCGTTGATATCGTCGTCGGTGTAGGTCGCGCCGATGCTGATGGCAAGGTAGCGGGCCAGGATCTTGTCCGTATTCGGGCAGGTCGCGAGATCGTACTCGACGTTCTCCAGCGCGCAGCCGGGGCCGTAGGGCGCCATGTTCGGGTTCGCCATCTTTCTGGACTTGATCGGATACTCATGCATCAGGTTGCAGCACGCAGAGGCGGCGCCGACCTGGATGCCCTCGGCGGCGAGTGCCTCGCGGAATCTGTCGGCCTCCGCGGGGGTATCGAAGTACATGAAGAACGCCATGCCGCAGTCGCCCTCGGTGTAGCGATAGGTGAAGTGCGGATTTCCGTCGCAGCTGTCACGCAGCATCTTGTGATGTCTGCGGCAGCTTTCGAGAATGCTGTCGATCTTGCGGAACTGAGCGACCAGGAACGCGCCGGTCAGCTCGTTCATACGGAACTGGAGACCCGCGAAGTTCTCGGAGGAATCAGCCAGCGACTTGTCGGTCAGCTGATCGGCGAAATACTCGCGCAGGATGCCCAGGTCGTGGTAGCGGCAGGCACGGGCGAAGTACTTCTCGTCGTCCATGATGAGGGCGCCGCCGTCGCCGGCCGTCAGAACCTTGTGCAGCTGGAAGGAGAAGATCGTAATGTCGCCGAAGGTGCCCAGGAGCTTGTCGCCGCAGCGGCCGCCCATCGCCTGAGCGCAGTCTTCGATGATCTTGATGTCATGTTCATGCGCGATGCGGCAGATTTCTTCCATCTTGGCCGCGCCGCCCTGGAAGTTGACGACGATGACAGCCTTCGTGCGGGGCGTGATCTTCGACTCAAACGCCTCGGGAGACAGATCCAGGGTCTCGTCGATGTCCGCAAAGACCGGCGTGATGCCAAGGCTCACGATCGCATCGTAGTCGGAGTACCAGGTGAAGGCGCTGAGGATGACCTCATCGCCGGGGCCCATGCCCAGAGCCGCCATCGCGCAGGCCAGTGCGCCGGAGCCGCTGGAGACGCCCAGGGCGAATCTGCGGCCGTAGTACTCGCGCAGATTCTTCTCAAACGTTGCCACCTTCGTAGGAGTTCCGATTCCGTAGTGACGGAAGGGACTCTTTTCC
>CAVGLF010000055.1:0-11889 GCA_963630045.1 Butyricicoccaceae bacterium
ATTCTGGACGGTGCAATCGCACGCAGAACCGGAAACATCACGAAGCTCGGGCGCATCATCGATCCTCTGGCGGACAAGCTTATGCAGGTCAGCGCGTTTGCCTGCCTGGCCATACGGGGCATCATCCCCGTGTGGGTGATTCTGACGCTGGCCGTAAAGGAGAGCCTCATGCTCATCGGAGGGCTGATCGTGCTCCGGCGCTGCCATGACGTTCCTCCGTCGAACCGGTTCGGCAAGGCCGCCTCGACGGTATTCTATTTCGTCACCATCTCGGTCATTGTCTTCGACATGCCGCATGCCCTGCAGCTCTGGCTGCTCGCCGGAGCGCTGGCGCTGAGTCTGTCGGCGCTGATTGCCTACAGCCTGGGGGCGCGCCGCTATATGGCCGGCGGGCAGGACGGGAACCGGGACACTCCGGCAGACGGCACCCGACAGGCAACGAAGGCTTCAACAGGAGTAAAATAACATGCAAATGCAGCTTTGCGCACGCTGCCACAAGAACGTGGCGGTGGTCTTTATTACGAAAATCGAAAACGGAGAGTCGAAAAGCGAGGGCATCTGCCTCAAATGCGCCCGCGAAATGGGCCTCAAGCCGGTCTCCGATATCATGGACAAGATGGGCATTACGGACGAGGATCTGGACAGCATGTCCGGAGAGATGGCGTCCCTCATGGGCGGCGAGGATGCGGAGGCGCTGCAGAACCAGCTGACGCCGCAGGAGGACTCCGGGGACTCCCCGGACGACCTGGGCAAGACCGCGACATTCCCCTTCGTGAGCCGTCTCTTCGAGAACATGGGAGGCCCGGGCGCGGCTCCCGCAGCACCCGGAAACGCCGGAGAGCGGCGCGAGAACCGCGGCGCGGGAAAGCGCAAATACCTCGACAATTACACGATCTCCCTGACCGAGCGCGCTCAGAACGGGAAGCTCGACGCCGTCGTCGGACGCGAGCAGGAAATCGCCCGCGTTATTCAGATCCTGAACCGCCGTCAGAAGAACAATCCCTGTCTCATCGGCGAGCCCGGCGTCGGCAAGACGGCCATCGCCGAGGGACTGGCGCAGCGCATCGCCGCGGGGGACGTGCCCTATAAGCTCCGCGGACGCGAGGTGCATCTGCTGGATCTGACCGCGCTGGTCGCCGGAACGCAGTTCCGCGGACAGTTCGAAAGCCGCATGAAGGGACTCATCGACGAGATCAAGCGGGCAGGCAACATCATCCTCGTCATCGACGAGGTGCACAACCTGGTTGGAGCGGGCGATGCCGAAGGCTCCATGAATGCGGCGAACATTCTCAAGCCCGCGCTGTCCCGCGGCGAGATTCAGGTCATCGGCGCGACAACCTTTGCGGAGTACCGCAAGCATATCGAGAAGGACGCCGCCCTCGAGCGCCGCTTCCAGCCCGTCACCGTCGCCGAGCCGTCCCTGGAGGATTCCGCGAAAATCCTCATGGGCATCCGCGGCTATTACGAGCAGTTCCACGGCTGCACCATCTCCGACGAAATCTGCCGCGCCGCGGTGCAGCTCGCCGAGCGCTACATCACCGACCGCTATCTGCCGGACAAGGCCATTGACCTGATCGACGAGGCCTGCTCCGACCTGAATCTCCACAATAAGAGCTTCGACCGCGCGGCGGCGATCGAGCACGACTTAAAGGAAATCGAGGACGAGCGCGAGGCGCGTACGCAGGACACGGGAGAGACCGACTACGAGGCCATAGCCGCCCTGCGCAGCCGCGAGCTCCAGCTGCAGAGCGAGCTGGATGCGCTGAAGGCCGCGTCCGCTCCCGCCGTGACGATGGAGGAGCTGGCGCGCGTCATCGAGATGTGGACGGGCATCCCCGCCTCCCGCATCCGCGAGGAGGAGTACGAGAGGCTGTCGAAGCTGGAGGACAGGCTGAAGTCGAGGGTCGTCGGTCAGGATCAGGCCGTCGCCGCCGTTGCCGCCGCCATCCGCCGCAGCCGCGTGGGCATCTCGCCCAAGCGCAAGCCCGTGTCCTTCATCTTCACGGGTCCCACGGGCGTCGGCAAGACCGAGCTCGTGCGCCGTCTGGCCGCCGACATGTTCGACACGCCCGAGGCGCTGATCCGGCTTGACATGTCCGAATACATGGAGAAATTCGCCGTATCCCGCCTGATCGGAGCGCCTCCCGGATATGTGGGCTACGACGAAGCGGGGCAGCTTACGGAGAAGGTGCGCCGCCGTCCGTATTCCGTCGTGCTCTTCGACGAGATCGAGAAGGCGCATCCGGATGTGCTGAACATCCTGCTGCAGATTCTGGATGACGGACGCGCGACCGATGCGCAGGGACGCACGGTGAGCTTTGCCAATACGATCATCATCATGACCTCGAACGCGGGCTCCGGACGCAGCGAGGGCGCGGTGGGCTTCGGACAGACGCTGACCGAGCAGGGACGCGACCGCGCCATGAAGGCGCTGTCGGAGATCATGCGCCCCGAGTTCCTCAACCGCGTCGATGAGATCATCGCCTTCAACACGCTGACGGAGGACAATTTCCGCGACATCGCGCGGATTCAGCTGGGCGACCTGCAGAAGACGCTTGCGGAGCGCGGCGTGAGCCTCACCTGGGATGACCTCTTCGTGGCCTACGCGACGAAGAAGTCCTATTCCGTGAAATTCGGCGCGCGCAATCTGCAGAGACTCCTGCAGAAGGAGGTCGAGGACGTCCTGGCGGCGCATATGATCGAAAGCTACGCAAGCCCCGTGAAGGCCGTGCGTCTCTCCGCGCATGACGACCGGGCGGACATCGTGATTGAATAAATAAAGGAAACGACTATGAACATTCGGGACATGGGGCTTGCGCCCTCGGGACAGGACAAGATCGACTGGGTAAAGCCCGCCATGCCGGTGCTTGCGGGCATCGAGCGGGAATTTCTGCGCACGCAGCCCTTCCGGGGACTGCGCATGACGATCTCCATTCATCTGGAGGCGAAGACGGCGTATCTGGCGCATGTGCTGCGTTCGGGCGGCGCGGATGTGGCGGTAACGGGCTGCAATCCGCTCTCCACGCAGGATGACGTTGCGGCGGCGCTTGCGGCGGACGGCTTCGATGTATACGGAGTGACCGGCGCGACGATGGAGCAGTATCATGAGCATCTCCTGGGTGCGCTGGCGCATAAGCCGCACATCATCATCGACGACGGCGGCGATCTGACGGAAATCCTCCACAACGAAAGACCCGATCTGGCGGAGTGCCTCATCGCGGGCACGGAGGAGACGACGACCGGTGTCCACCGCCTCTATATCCGGGAGCAGGAGGGTTCGCTCCGCTTCCCCATGATGGCGGTCAACGATGCCAGATGCAAGTACCTCTTCGACAACCGCTACGGAACGGGTCAGTCCGTCTGGGCGGCGATCCTGCATGTGACGAATCTGGTGATCGCCTCCAAGACCGTGGTCGTTGCGGGCTACGGCTGGTGCGGACGCGGCATTGCGATGCGCGCGGACGCCCTGGGCGCGCGTGTGGTGGTGACGGAGGTCGATCCGCACCGCGCACTGGAGGCCGCGATGGACGGATATGCCGTGATGCCGATGGAGAAGGCCGCCGAGGTGGGAGACATCTTCGTGACGGCGACCGGCTGCCGCGACGTCATCCGCCGCGAGCATATGGAGAGAATGAAGAACGAGGCGATCCTGTGCAACGCGGGACACTTTGACGTGGAGGTCTCGAAGCCGGATCTTCTGAGCCTGGCAAAATCCGTGCGGCGCAGGAAGCCCTCCATCGACGGGTACTATCTTGCGGACGGACGGGTGCTGAACCTTCTGGCGGAGGGACGGCTGGTCAACCTCGCAGCCGGAAACGGACATCCCGCAGAGATCATGGATCTTTCGTTTGCGGCGCAGGCTCTGGCCGCCGGATGGCTTGCGCAGAACGGGCGGACGCTGGAGCCCGGGGTGTATAACGTGCCGGAGGAAATCGACCTGGATGTGGCGCGGCGCAAGCTCGCCGCGATGAATCTCACGATAGACGAGCTGAGCCCCGAACAGGCGCGGTATTTAGGACGCGCCAACATATAAGTAGGAGTTTTTTGCCATGATTATCACCGTGACGCTGAATCCCGCCGTGGACCGTACGATGCATGTTCCGAAGTTTTGCGCAGGACGCGTCAACCGCGCGACAGCCGCCCGGGTGGACGCCGGCGGCAAGGGAATCAATGTCTCCAAGGCACTCAAGGAGCTGGGCTGCGAGAGCGTGGCCTGCGGCTTCATTGCCGGCCGCTACGGCCGCACCATCAAGGAGCAGCTCGCGGGCGCGGGCATCAAGTACGATTTCGTCGAGGTTCCCGGCGAGACGCGCATGAACATCAAGATCATCAGCGACGACGGCACGCATACGGACATCAACGAGCCCGGCTTTTCCGTCTCCGGAGGCGACTTCGAGCGGCTGGTGGAGCGGGTGTCGAAGAACGCGCGGCATGACACCATCGTCGTGATCTCGGGCTCCGTCCCGCCGAATCTCCAGCTTTCATCGTATGAGAAGCTGTGCATGACCCTTGCGGAGAGACCCGGCGTGCGGCTCATCGTGGATGCCGACGGCGTGCATCTGCGCGCGGCGCTGGCGGCGCATCCGGTGTACATCAAGCCCAACGTCTCGGAGCTTGCGAGTGTCCTGGGCTATGAGCCCGACGGCATTCCGCAGATCGTCGAGGGTGCGCGGAGGATGATGGAGCTCGGTGCGCAGAACGTCGCCGTCTCCATGGGCGGCGGAGGCGCGGTCTTCGTTTCCCCGGAGCGGGCGCTCCTCGTCACGCCGCCGCCGGTGCAGGTGCTGGGACCCGTCGGCGCGGGCGACGTCATGGTCGGCGCCATCGCACAGGCGCTGGAGGACAGAAACGACTTCGAGACGCTGGCGCGCTATGCGGCGGCCGCCGCAACGGCTTCCGTCACAGTCGAGGGCACGCGCATGGCCTCCCGCAAGGTTGTGCTTCAGGTGTTTGAAAAGACGCAGGCGGAGACTCTGTAAGATACATCGGCCGGTTTTTTTGGAATTTGTCGAATCTGACGCCCGGAACGCCGGAAAGCTCATGGTTTTTCGGCGTTCTTTTCGCGATGCGCCCTATTGACATTTCGGGGAAAGCGCGTATACTATACTCATAAAAATTCAAGCGGAGGCATATTTATGAAGGGCAACAAGGAAATCAAGAAGATCGTCCTGGCGTATTCGGGCGGTTTGGATACATCGATCATCATCCCGTGGCTGCATGAGAACTATCCGGGCTGCGAAGTCATCGCGGTGTCTGCGGACGTCGGTCAGGGCACGGAGCTGGACGGTCTGGAGGAGAAGGCCAAGAAGACGGGCGCCTCCAAGCTGTACATCGAGGATCTGAAGAAGACCTTTGTCGAGGATTACATCTTCCCGACGCTGAAGGCCGATGCCGTGTATGAGGGCGAGTACCTCCTGGGCACCTCCTTTGCCCGTCCGATCATTGCCAAGCGCATCGTCGAAATCGCCAAGGCCGAGGGTGCCGACGCCATCTGCCACGGCTGCACCGGCAAGGGCAACGATCAGGTTCGCTTCGAACTGGCCATCAAGGCCTTCGCGCCGGAGATGAAGATCATCGCTCCGTGGCGTATCTGGAGCATCAAGTCCCGCGACGAGGAGATCGACTACGCCGAGGCGCACAACGTCCCGCTGAAGATCAACCGCGAGACCAATTACTCCAAGGACAAGAACCTGTGGCATCTGTCCCACGAGGGTCTGGATCTGGAGGATCCGGCCAACGAGCCGCAGTACAACAAGCCCGGCTTCCTGGAGCTCGGCATCTCGCCCGAGCAGGCGCCGGACAAGCCCACCTATGTGACCATCTCCTTCGAGAAGGGCGTTCCGGTCGCGCTGGACGGCGAGAAGCTGGATGCCGTCTCCATGGTCGAGAAGCTGAACGCGCTGGGCGGCGCCAACGGCATCGGTCTCGTCGACCTCGTCGAGAACCGTCTGGTCGGCATGAAGTCCCGCGGCGTCTACGAGACCCCCGGAGGCACGATCCTCTACCGTGCGCATAAGGTTCTGGAGACGCTGACGCTGGACCGCGATACCTTCCATTATAAGGAGCTGGTCGCGCAGAAGTATGCGGAGCTCGTCTACTTCGGCCAGTGGTTCTGCCCGCTGCGCGAGGCGCTGGATGCGTTCGTCGAGTCCACTCAGGCGCATGTCACGGGCGATGTCCGCCTGAAGCTCTACAAGGGCAACATCATCAACGCCGGCACGACCTCTCCGTACTCCCTCTACGATCCGGAGCTTGCGACCTTTGACGAGGACGAGATCTACGATCAGAGCGATTCCGAAGGCTTCATCAACCTCTTCGGTCTGTCCACGACCGTTCAGGCGAAGCTCGCGCAGAAGCTCGGAAAGTAAAAAGAATATGCGGCAAGGGGTGCTTCCCCCGCTGTGCGGCGGCGGAGGCACCCTCCGGCATCAATAAATGCATATGTAAGGACGGCTTATCCCCACAGGTTTTCCTCTCTTGGTCTTCTTTGAGATAACAGCCGCCCTTCTTTCGTATTCAGAACGGTATAAATTTTCACATTTATTCGAAAAGATGCAAGAGGCGGATTATGACAAGGGTTTTCATCAACGGACATGAGGGGACGACGGGTCTGCGCATCGTCGAGCGTCTGGAGGCGCGGGAGGACATCACGCTGCTGTCCATTCCCGACGAGCTGCGCAAGGATCCGCAGGCCGTGGCGGAGCGCATCAACGACTCCGACATCACCTTCCTCTGCCTGCCGGATGCGGCGGCGCGGGAGGCTGCGGCTCTGTGCACGAATCCCGATACCTGCATTCTTGACACCTCGACCGCGCACAGGACGAATCCCGGCTGGGCATACGGCTTCCCGGAGCTGTCGCAGGCGCACAGAGAGGCGCTTGCGCACTCGAAGCGCATCGCCGTGCCGGGCTGCCATGCCTCGGGCTTCATCAGCATCGTCTATCCGCTGATGGCGGCGGGCGTGCTGGAGCGGGATGCCTTCCTTGCGGCGACGTCGATTACGGGATACTCCGGCGGCGGCAAGAAGATGATTGCGGCCTACCGCGGGCAGACCCGGCCGTCCGGGTACTCCGCGCCGCGGCAGTACGGACTTTCGCAGATGCATAAGCATCTGCCGGAGATGACGGCCGTGACGGGCCTTGTGACAGCTCCCGCCTTCATGCCGATTGTCGCGGATTTCTATGCGGGCATGGTCGTGTCGGTGCCTCTGGACACCGCGCGGATGAAGAAGAAGCTCGGAACCCGGGAGCTGTGCGCGCTGTACGCGGAGCACTACGCGGGCGCGAAGCTCGTACGCATGGGCGAGCCCGATGAGGACGGATTCATCAGCGGCTCGGCGCTTGCGGGGCGTGACTGGCTGGAGATCGTCGTGACCGGCTGCGACGAGCGTCCGGTGGTGCATGCGCGGTTTGACAACCTCGGCAAGGGCGCTTCGGGCGCGGCCGTGCAGTGCATGAACATCGCCATGGGCGTGCCGGAGACGACGGGACTCGCCGTTTTATGAGTGAAGAAAGAGGTTTTTCATATGATGAAAAAAATTGAGGGCGGCGTCTGCGCGGCACAGGGCTTTCACGCGGGCGGCATTCACTGCGGCATCCGCGCCGGACGCACGAAGCGCGACCTTGCGCTGATTACCAGCGACGTCCGCGCGGCGGCGGCGGCGGTCTTTACGACGAACAAGGTCTGCGGAGCTCCGATTACCGTGTCGCGCGCGCATCTTGCGGACGGCTATGCGCAGGCCGTCATCTGCAACTCCGGCAACGCCAATACCTGCAACGCCAACGGCATCGAGATCGCACAGGGCATGGCGAAGCTGGTGGAGCAGTACACAGGCATCCCGGAGACGGACGTCATCGTCGCCTCGACGGGCGTCATCGGCGAGCAGATGACCCTTGATCCCATGGAGCAGGGCATGCCGGAGCTCGTGCGGTCGCTGGGGGATCGTCATGCCGAGGCCGAGGAGGCCATCATGACGACGGATACCGTGCCCAAGGAGGCGGCGGTGGAGTTCACCGTCGGAGGCCGCACCGCGCGTATTGGCGGCATGGCCAAGGGCTCCGGCATGATTCACCCCAATATGGCGACGATGCTGGTCTTCATCACCACCGATGCCGTGATTTCGCCCCGTATGCTGCAGCAGGCACTCTCCGCGGATGTGCCCGAGACCTTCAACATGGTCTCCGTCGACGGGGATACCTCGACGAACGATACCTGCGCGGTGCTGGCGAACGGACTCGCCGGGAATGACCCGATCACCTGCGAGGGCGAGGACTACGCAGCCTTCTGCGCGGCGCTGCGCGAGGTGACGCAGAGCCTGTGCATCATGATCGCGCGGGACGGCGAGGGCGCCTCGAAGCTCCTGACCTGCCGCGTCCGGGGCGCGAAGGACGTGATCAACGCCCGCATCGCGGCGCGCGCCGTCATCAGCTCGAACCTTGTCAAGGCGGCGATGTTCGGCGCGGATGCCAACTGGGGACGCGAGATGTGCGCACTCGGATATTCCGGCGCGGATATCGACGTAACGCGTGCCTCCATCGCCTTCGCCTCCGCGAAAGGCAGCATCACCGTCGGGGAAAACGGCGTGGGCATCAGCTTCTCCGAGGAGAAGGCCGCGGAGATTCTGGGCGAGAAGGAAATCGAGATTCTCGTGACGCTGCATGACGGAGACGCATCCGCTGTGGCGTGGGGCTGCGATCTGACGTATGAGTACGTCAAAATCAACGGCGACTACCGCACCTGATGCGCGCCGTATATATGTATATATAATGTAAGGAAAGGATGAACCCTCATGCCGACGAATGCGGAGCGCGCGCAGACGCTGATTCATGCGCTGCCCTATATCCAGAAGTATTCGGGAAAAATCGTAGTGATCAAATACGGCGGCAATGCCATGATCGATGAGGAGCTGAAGGCCGCCGTCATGGGCGACGTGGTGCTGCTGTCCCTTGTCGGCGTGAAGGTCGTGCTGGTGCACGGAGGAGGCCCGGAGATCTCGGACATGCTGCGGAAGGTGGGCAAGAAGTCGGAGTTCGTCGACGGACTGCGCGTCACCGATGCGGAGACGATGGACATCGTGCAGATGGTGCTGGCGGGCAAGGTCAACAAGACGCTGGTGAATCTGCTGCAGCTGGCGGGAGGCCGCGCGATGGGGCTGTCCGGCATGGACGGCCATCTCATTCAGGCGCGCCGGCACAGCGAGGTGCACGGCTTCGTCGGAGATGTGACGGGCATCGATCCCCGTCCGATTCTCGATCTGCTGGAGCGCGGCTACATCCCCGTCATCTCCACGCTGGGCGTGGACGACGAGGGCGGCATCTACAACATCAACGCCGACACGGCGGCGGCGAGGATTGCGGGGACGCTGGGCGCGGAGAGCATGATCTCCATGACGGACATCGCGGGACTCATGCGCGACCCCTCGGATCCGTCGACGCTCATGCCCGTGGTCAATGTCAGCGAGGTGCCCGCGCTGCGCCGCGAGGGCGTCATCTCCGGCGGCATGATCCCGAAGGTGGAGTGCTGCGTCGAGGCCATCCGTCAGGGCGTGGGCAAGGTCTTCATCATCGACGGACGCGTCCCGCATGCGATCATCATGGAAATGCTGACCGATGAGGGCATCGGCACCATGTTTAAGTGAGAGGAAAACCATGAATACCTTTGAACTGGACGAGGCGTACATCGCCCATACCTACGGACGCGCTCCGGTGGAGTTCGTATCCGGGCGCGGCTCGCTGCTTTTTGACTCGCAGGGGAAGCGCTACATCGATCTGGGCTCCGGCATCGCCGTGAACGGCTTCGGCGCGTCGGACGATCTGTGGCTCGCCGCCGTCGTGCGGCAGGCATCCCAGCTCCCGCATATCTCGAATCTCTATTACACCGGCCCCCAGGCGCGTCTTGCGCAGCTTCTGTGCGAGAAATCCGGGATGAAGCGCGTGTTCTTCGGGAACTCCGGCGCGGAGGCCAACGAGGGCATGATCAAGGCGGCGCGCAAGTATGCGCATGACCGCTTCGGCGACGGACGCTCCTGCATCGTCACGCTTCTGAACAGCTTCCACGGACGCACCATTGCGACGCTGGCGGCGACCGGGCAGGAGAGCCTGCATACGCACTTCGGCCCCTTCCCCGAGGGCTTCCGCCATGTTCCGGCGGGCGACCTGGATGCGATGAAGGCCGTGCTGGAGGAGGTTCCCTGCGCCGCCGTCATGATGGAGCTGGTGCAGGGCGAGGGCGGCGTGATCGCGCTCGACCCCGACTACGTGCGCGGCGTGGAGGCTCTGTGCCGCGAGCATGACGCGCTTCTGTGCATCGACGAGGTGCAGACCGGAAACGGACGCACGGGCACCTACTTCGCCTATCAGCAGTACGGCATCTCGCCCGACATCGTCAGCACCGCCAAGGGCATTGCCGGAGGGCTGCCGATGGGTGCGGTGCTTTTCGGAGAGCGCACCGCCGATACGCTCTCGCGCGGACAGCACGGCTCCACCTTCGGAGGAAATCCCGTCTGCGCCGCGGCGGCGCTCTCCATCGTCAGCCGCATCGACGACGAGCTTCTCGCGGACGTGCGCCGGAAGGGGGACTTCATCCGCGAGGCGCTTGCCGGGACGCCCCATGTGCAGGACGTGACGGGTCTGGGACTGATGATCGGCATCAAAACCGACAAATCAGCCGCCGAGATCTGCGCCGCCTGCCGCGAGCGGGGCGTGATCGTCCTGACCGCGCATGACCGCGTGAGGCTTCTGCCCGCGCTGAACATACCGATGCCGCTTCTTCGTGAAGCGATTGCCGTATTACGGGAGGTACTTGCCGCATGAACCATCTGTTGAAGCTGTCCGATCTGTCCGCCGATGAGATCATCGGGATTCTGAATCTTGCCGATCAGCTCAAATACGAAAAGAAGCACGGCATTCCGCATCCGCGTCTTTCGGGCAAGACGCTGGCGATGATTTTCACGAAGTCCTCCACGCGTACGCGCGTGAGCTTCGAAACCGGCATGTATCAGCTTGGGGGTCATGCGCTCTTCCTGTCGGGGCGGGACATCCAGCTGGGACGCGGCGAGCCGATCCGCGACACGGCGCGTGTACTGTCGCGCTACTGCGACGGCATCATGATCCGCACCTTTGCGCAGTCGGATGTCGAGGAGCTGGCGCAGTACGGCTCCATCCCGGTCATCAACGGTCTGACGGACTATGCGCATCCGTGCCAGGTTCTGGCGGATCTGATGACGATCCGCGAGCACAAGGGAAGCCTGCGCGGACTGAAGTTCTGCTTCGTCGGCGACGGCAACAACATGGCGAACTCCCTCATCGTCGGCTGTCTGAAGGTCGGCATGGAGGTCAGCATCGCCTGCCCGGACGACTACCGCCCGGATGCGAAGATCATGGAGTGGGCGAACGCCACGGGACGCTTCACCGTAACCTCCGACATCCCCGCCGCGGCGCGTGACGCCGATGTCCTGTACACGGATGTCTGGGCATCGATGGGACAGGAGGATGAAGCGGCGGTGCGCCGTGCGGCGTTTGCCGGATATCAGATCAACGGCGATGTCATGAGCGCGGCTCATGCCGACGCGATGGTGCAGCACTGCCTGCCGGCGCATCGCGGAGAGGAGATCACAGAGGAGGTCTTCGAAGCGCACGCAGAGGAGATTTTCGACGAAGCCGAAAACCGACTCCACGCCCAGAAAGCCGTCATGGCGCTCCTCATGGCGTAAAATTTTCCCCTGTCCTTCTTACTGCATACAATTTTCCGGGAAGCTGGAATTTCCTCCTGTCAAGGGGGAAATTCCAGCTTTTTGCGGTGCTTTGAGCCCATGCCCGTACTGCCCTTCATGTTCTGAGACTGCGTACTGTATCCTTACGAAGTTTTCCTGCTATAGGAAAACTTCGTGCC
>CAVGLF010000056.1:0-7865 GCA_963630045.1 Butyricicoccaceae bacterium
CTTGCAAAGCAGTACCACCCGGACTTAAACCCCGGCAACAAGGAGGCCGAGGCCAAGTTCAAGGAGGTCAACGAGGCCTATGAGGTTCTGTCGGATGCGGATAAGAAGCAGAAATACGACAGCTACGGCTTCGCGGGCGTCGATCCGAACTACGGAGCGGGCGCGGGAGGCGCCGGCTACGGCGGCTTCGGAGGCTTTGGAGCGGGCGGCATCGATCTGGGAGATATCTTCGACAGCTTCTTCGGCGGCGGCGGTTCCTCCTCCTCGCGGCGCAACGCGCCGCAGCGCGGAGACTCCCTGAAGGTCGGCGTGATGCTCTCCTTTGAGGAGGCGGCCTTCGGCTGCACCAAGTCCATTGAGGTTGACCGAATCGAAAAGTGCGAGGACTGCGGCGGAACGGGCGCACAGAAGGGCTCGTCCTCCGATGTCTGCCAGGTCTGCCACGGTACCGGCACGGTCAAGACGACGCAGCGCACGCCGCTGGGCATGTTCCAGAGCTCCTCGCCCTGCTCCGCCTGCGGAGGCTCGGGCCGCATCATCAAGAATCCCTGCAAGACCTGCCGCGGACAGGGCATGGTGCGCCGTCACCGCCGCATCGAGGTCAAAATCCCCGAGGGCATCGACGACAATCAGCCCATCCAGCTGCGCGGACAGGGCAATGCGGGACTCAACGGAGGCGCCCCCGGCGACCTCTACGTCATCGTCAGCATCCGTCCGCATGCGATCTTCACCCGCGAGGGCTCGGACGTGCTGTGCACCGTCCCGATCTCCTTCGTGGACGCGACGCTGGGCGCGGAAATCGAGGTCATGACCATCGACGGACGCGTGAAGTACACCATCCCCGAGGGCACGCAGAGCGGAACGGTCTTCCGTCTGCGCGGCAAGGGTATCCGCCGTCCCGACGGACGCGGACGCGGCGACCACTTCGTCACGGTCAATGTCGAGGTTCCGAAGAATCTGACCCGTCAGCAGAAGGATCTCCTGCGCGAATTCGGACGTGCGCTTTCCCCGGAAAACCACACCGATGAGACAAAGAGCTTCATGCAGAAGGTTCGCGATCTGTTCAGCTAAAATAAATGCGCGCATCTCGCCCGAGTGCCCCTCCGAAGACAAAAAGGACACTTAGGGGCAGGGCAGCGTGATACAGCAAGATGTAAAGGCCGCTTTTTATCCTGAAAAAATAGAAAGCGGCTCTTATCATACAGGACGACGCAAGGGAACAAAACACGAAGGAAAGGAAACGATTATGAAGCGTTTTTGCTACAGAGCACAGTACTCCGACGACCGTATTCTCGACTGCATCGCGCAGCTCGGAGACCACATCGACGGACTGATCCGCGAGGACAGGATCCTTGCGGCGACGGTCTTTGCCTATGACGCGCGGAATCTGTATTTCTACTATGAATGCACGAACGAGGCGCTGGCGCCGGAGGAGGTCTTTCCGGGGCTTGAATCCTTCCTCCTGGGATGGCCGGGCGAGGAGGAGCTGCGCCACTTCCTGCCGATGATGGAGATCTACCACAGCTACGCGCCCGACGAGCGGGAGCAGGACGCCTGGCGCCGCACGAGAGCGGTTGAGCCAAGTGCCGCCATGAGCCGCATGGTGCCCGAGCGTCTTGCGGCGTATATCTTCTACCACTTCCAGCGTCAGGAGGAGCAGCCCGCAAGCGAGGGGCGGCACCTGAGCATCTGGGGAGACGGCGCGACCGCGCTGCTCTACGACGAGCTGCCCGAGGAGCCCGTGGAGAATCCCCGTCCCGGCATGCTTTCTCCGCGGCACAACACGCCTGAAAACTGGAATGAGATCATGCTCCCGCATTTCTACTACTTTGAGGACGGCGAGGTCTACCATTACGCCCGCGTGCTCCTCTCGCGCTCCCACGCGACTCTGTAAAAATTTGGATACCGGACACAGCAAAGGAAAACCCCACGGATTCCGCAGAGTTTTCCTTTGTTTTTTTTAAAATACAAAGCGTATCCGCAAAGGAGGTACGGTTATGGCGAAGAGAACGATCGGGCCCGGGGATGTTGTGAGCTTTCGCATTGGACGGGGGAAAAAAACCTACGGTTGGGTCGAAGACAGGGACCCGGACACGGGCCTGTGGAACGTGAAACCGGAGGACTCGGACCGTGTTCTCCTGCTGCAGGAAGAGAAACTGACCTACGTTCCCAGATTTCATGTGACGCAGGAGACGGCTGCAAGACTTCTGCGCTATGAGATCACCTATGAGGATTTTTCCCGTCTGTGCAGACCCGTGGGCAACTGGAGCATGGACGGCGCGTACGCGTTCACGCTGGACGACATGACCGCCCTGATCCGCAATATCCGGGAAAAGAAGCCGGACGCAAAAGCGCTCCGGGACTGGGCGGATCTTGTGTATTGGGATTTCGATGAATTCTTCATTCCGGACGGGGATGCGGAATACGACGAAAGCTCTTTTTTGGAGGTTGACGCGCCTGCAAACGATGCCGCTATGGCAGAGTATGTCTGGGGCGTTGTGTATGCGATGACGGGAATCGACCCGGAGGAACCCATCGGGGAGACGATCGATTTTGACCGGGTTGCCCGGGATATCGACAACTACCGCAGCGAGCGTCCCGTCCGAATCTACCTGTGGATACGGGAATGGCAGCACAGGACGCTGAAGCTGGCTGAGGGCGATGACTATAAGCAGTTTTCCGAGGATGAGCGGCAGGCACTGCGCGAGCTGGTGACGGATCTTGCCCGGACGGGGGATGTCGACGCGATCCGGGCACAGGGCTACGCCTGCTACGGCGGAGGGCTTTTCCCGTGCGACTGGATGACCTCCCGCGACTGCTTCATGCGGCTCATAGAATCGGATGAGGTATCCGACCGGGACAAATGCCAGTACGCGAACACGCTGGGGTATATCTATTACTACGGACGCTGCAGCGGGGGAGTGCCGGACTACGAGAGCGCGTTCCGCTATTTCTCCCTCGGAGCGGCCGGCGGCTTTTATGAATCCATGTATAAGCTCTCGGACATGTATCTGCACGGATACGGCGTACCGAAGAACCTGCACGCGGCGCAGATTCTGGTCGACATGGTTTTCTCGGAAAATCTAAAGCGCATGGAGCGGGGCGACTTCGGGTGCAAGTTCGCGGATGCCGCGCTGCGTATGTCGGGACTCGCGCGGGAGGAGGGGGACCTTCTTCGCCGGGCGTATTTTGCCATGCTGGCGGATTTCGCCATCCGGAAGAGAATCCCGTACCATCACTACGGGGACGAGAGCGTCTTCATGAACATTCAGCGGGAGCTTGCGCAGATTCGCGGGGAGCTGAAGCCCCGGAAGGCGGCGTCGCTTGCGGGAGACTGCGCACTGCAGACGATGAGTGCGATGTTTGAGAAGAATACCTGTCTTGTTACGGTAAAGCCTCTGAAATCCGGCATCAGCATCACGGCCGAAAGACTTGCGCGGCCCGGGGAGAGGAAGCCAAGACTCCGCTTCGAATGCTTCCCGCAGTACGAATACTGCAATCTCGTGAATCGGGTGACGGTTCACGTCAAAGGACTCGCCGACGTACCGGAGGAAAAGCAGGAGTATATCGCGGACGAAATGGAGACTGTACCGGAGGAGACCGGCTTTCTGTGCACGTTCCGGCATCACGCAGAGGAAGTATTCTCCGTTCAAGGGGAGACCGTCACGCGCAGTCTGCCGCGCAGATCGACGGGGGACGCAGCGGAGTACCGGCTCGCTTCCGTTGAGTTCAGACCCGGCGGACGCAGCTATGACTATATCTGCGAGCTGCCGGATGTACGCGAGGGAGACCGCGTCATCGTCATGGGCGGGGATGAGGAACAGGAGGCCCGCGTGACGGCTCTCCGCACCGCCGCGACATCCGATCTGCCCCTGCCGATTGAGCGTTACAGGAAGCTTCTGCGGAAGGCCTGAGGCTGTCACGGATTAAAAGCCCCCCCTCTCTTTTTCCACCATCCGGGGCGCCGCTTATAATGCCCACAGGCAAACGCGCATGCCGTACTGTACTTTTTGCTGCGGCATGCGCGTTTTTTTGAGCGGATTTATCGGATAATCCATTGAAATCGGCGGGGAAAAATGGTATACTGAACAAGACACATTATGAAAATTGCCGCGCACGGCCCGGGGCTCCCGCATATGCTCCCATTTTGGGGGGGAAAAAATTCCCGGGAGAAGGGCATTGCACCGGCAACGGAAAGGGAATACACCATGGCGGAGCTGCTGGATCGGAATCACTTTCAGATCGACATAAACCGATACAACCCCAACGCATTCTGCCTCATCCATGTGGAGCTGGATGAAAAGGGCGCACCCGTGGACTGGACATTCGTCTACGTCAACGAGGCGCTGGCGAAGCTGGAGGGAAAGACCGAGGAGGAGCTTCTGGGTCATCGATTCTTCGATATCTTCCCGGACGGCAGCCGCAAATGGCTGAAGCCCTATTACGAAGCGGCGTATTTCGGCAAAAGCGCGAGCATCGATGAAATGTCCGACGAAATCGGGCAGTATCTGCACATAGAGGTCTATCCGACGGACGACCGCGGCTACTGCGTCTGCATGATGCATGACATCCGGGATGCGGTGCTGGAGAGAACCCGTCAGCGCAAGGCCAGAGAGGCGCTGATCCTGGAGCTCGAGGAGGAGCGGCGCATCAATCTGGAGGTGCGCAGGCTTACCACGGCCATGGGTATGATCTACCCTCTGGCGATCAGCATCGACTACCTGAATGACTCCTACCGTATGATCGAGTACGAGAAATTCTACAATCATACGGCGGATGACTCAGGGCGTGTGGACGAGCTGATCCGCGCCGGTGCATCCACCATTCCCGATGAGGACTCGGCGCGTACCTTCTGGGAGATGTTCCACCGCGAGGCCGTCATGACCGCCTTCCGCGAGGGACGCCGGGAGCTCTCGCTGCGCCATCTCCAGTACGCGGATGACGGAGACGTGCACTACATGGAGACGCGCGTCATCTGCACGGAGTGCTCGGATGACCGCATGGAGGCCATCGCCATAGCGCGCTGCGTGGACGATGAGACGGAGCTGAACCGCGCCATTGTCGAGGAGGCACGGCACGCCGAGATCATCAATGCCGTTTCAACCATCTACACGACCATCATGGAGGCCGATATTGCGACGCATGGCTACCGTACCATCAAAAGCGTTGCACTGATGAACACGGCGACGGCAGGCGAGACGTACGGCAACTTCGACGAGGTCATGGAATCCGTGCTGCAGCATTTCATGGCACCGGATATGCGCGGCTCGATGCGGGAATTCCTGAATCTCGGAACTCTGGCGGAGCGGCTGGAGACGGTCGACACGATTTTTTCGGAGTACAGAAACCCCGAGGGCCGCTGGTATGAAGCGAGATACATCGTGCAGAAGCGTGACGAATCGGGACATGCCCTGACCGCGCTGTATGTGGCGCGTGACATAACGCGTGAAAAGGAAAAGGAGATCGGCTATCGCGAACAGCTGCGGCAGTCGGCTCTGGAGGCAGAACGCGCGAATCAGTCGAAAACGGGCTTCCTGCGCCGCATGAGCCACGACATCCGCACGCCGCTCAACGGCATTGTCGGCATGCTGCATATCGCGGAGCAGAACCGGGACGACCGGAAGAAATGCGATGAATGCCTTGAAAAAATTCAGCATTCGGCGAACTATCTGCTCGATCTGGTGAACAACGTGCTGGACATCAGCAAGCTGGAGTCCGGCGCCATCATGCTGGAGCATAAGCCGTTTGACTTGGGAAAGCTCCTTCTGGAAACGCTGCCGGTTGTGACGGAGAACGCGAAGGATAACGGCGTGGTCTTCATTGGAGGAAGTGAGATGTCGCATATCGAGCATCGCCGCTGCATCGGAAGCCCCGTACATCTGAACCGCATTCTCATGAACATCGCATCCAACGCCGTCAAGTACAACCGTCCCGGCGGCACGCTGAGCCTGTACTGCAACGAGCTGTCCTGCGACGGGACGAGCGCCACGTATGAATTTGTCAGCGAGGACACGGGACTGGGCATGTCGGAGGAGTTCCAGAAGCATGCCTTCGAGCCCTTTACGCAGGAGGGCAAGGAGACGACGACGAGCTTCTCGGGCACGGGACTGGGGCTTTCCATTGTGCGCGACATCGTGAACCTGATGGGCGGCACGGTGGAGCTTCACAGCCGCGAAAACGTGGGAACGACCATCCGCATCGTGCTGCCGATTGAGCTGGATAAGGATGCGCGTGACGTTGAGATGAGCGTTGATGACGATATGCCCGCAGGACTTGAGGGAACGAGGGCGCTTGTGGTCGAGGACAACGGAATCAACATGGAGATCGCGGAGGCCATGCTGTCCGAAATCGGGCTGGAAATCGAAACGGCGCAAAACGGCGCGGAGGCACTTGCGCACTTCCGTGAGTCCGAGCCCGGGCACTTCGACGTGATTTTCATGGATATGATGATGCCCGTGATGGACGGACTGGAGGCGACCCGGGAAATCCGTGCGCTGCAGCGTCCCGATGCGAAGACGGTGCCGATCATCGCCATGACGGCCAATGCCTTCGCGGAGGACAAGAAAACCTGCCTTGACGCCGGCATGAACGATCACGTTGGCAAGCCCTTGAGCGTACGGGCGCTGCGGGACGTCATCCGGAAATACAAAAAGCCCGTGTAACTTCAGGTATTCCCGGGAAAAAAGCTGAAATTCCCGGAGTTCCCCTTCATCATGTATGGGGTCTCCGGGAATTTCAGCTTTATTTTACGGGTGTGCAAAAAGGGTTTATTTTCGGTCGGACTCGATCAGGAGGCGGACGGCCTCGACGGCGGTCCTGATCGCGGGGGCGGTGTCGTGGAAGGATTCGTCCACGTAGCCCAGCTTTTCGCGGTCGCGATTCGCGCAGACGAGAAGCACCGTGCCCGTGCGGACTCTGCGGCAGCTGCCCAGGATGAACAGCGCCGCGGATTCCATCTCCGAGGCCAGGCAGCCTCCGCGGATCCACGCATTCCAGCGGTAGAGGAGCTCGTCGGCGACGGGCTGGGACTCGGGCGCGTGCTGACCGTAGAAGGAATCCTTGCACTGCACCACACCGATCTTATAGGGGAGGGAGAGGCTCTTCGCCGCCTCCTCCAGCGCGCAGGTCACATGATGGTCGGCCACGGCGGGGAACTCGATGGGCAGATATTCCCGGCTCGTGCCCTCGGCGCGGATGGCGCCGCTGGCGATGACGAGGCTTCCGGGAATGACGTGCTCGTTCATGCCTCCGCAGGTGCCGATGCGGATGAAGGTATCCGCACCCAGCCTGCACAGCTCCTCGACGGCGATGGCGGCGGAGGGGCCTCCGATGCCGGTGGAGGTCACGCTGACCGGAACACCCAGAAGCGAGCCGGTGTAGGTCTTGTACCCACGGTTATAGGCAACGAGGCGGGCATCGTCCAGATAGGACGCGATCTGCTCGCAGCGTCCGGGATCCCCGGGCAGGAAAACATAGCGGCCCACGTCGCCGGCCTTCATCTGGATATGATACATGATCTCATCGGACAGAAAAGCCATGAGTGTCAGCCCTCCGTTTCCGCGCGCACGAGGCGCACGATGCGGCTGCTTCCCAGACGGTCGGCGCCCAGACGCACAAACTCCTCCGCATCCTCAAGCGTGGAGATGCCGCCGGCGGCCTTGATCTTAAGCTCCGGCGCGCAGTGCTCCCGCATGAGACGCACGTCCGCGGGCGTGGCTCCGCCCTTGGAGAAGCCGGTGGAGGTTTTGATGAAATCCGCGCCGGAGCGGCTTACGATGTCGCACATGCGGATCTTCTCCTCCTCGGTGAGAAGGCAGGTCTCGATGATGACCTTCAGAATATGATCTCCCGCCGCAGCCTTGATC
>CAVGLF010000056.1:7875-11829 GCA_963630045.1 Butyricicoccaceae bacterium
GTCCTTGACCAGGCCGACATTGATGACCATATCCACCTCATCGGCACCGTTGGCGATGGCATCGCGCGTCTCCGCGACCTTGGCGGCGGTGGTGTGCGCTCCGCTGGGGAAGCCGATGACGGTGCAGACGGTGAGCTCGGGGAAAGTCTCCTTCGCCTGCTTCACGCGGGCGGGAGAGATGCAGACGGACGCGGTGTGATACGCAAGCGCGTCACGGCACAGGGCTTCGACCTCCTTCCACGAGGCGCCGGGCGCCAGAAGGGTGTGGTCAGTTTTGGCAAGAATTTCGGTGCGATCCATGATAGTACACTCCTTATTGTAAGGGCCTTATTGAGCCGTATTGGTGAGAGCCGCGACAAGACGGCGGCGAACCTCGATATAATCGGCGGGGTCGAAGCTGAACTGGTGATCGTCCGCCCGGTAGAAATTCCAGCGCGTGACGTCCGGCTCGCGGAAGAGCAGCGTCAGCGCCTGGTCGACGATGGCCTCTCCGTCGGGACGGGCTGCCTTGACAAGCTGCATCAGCTCAAAGTCCTGGATGCCGCGCTTCAGAGCGAACCAGCGGAGGGTGGGGACGGGATAGCCGCTGCGTCCGGGGTAGACGAGGAAGGCATCGCCGTAGGGCCAGTCCATCGTGGCGGCGCTTTCATAGGGATCGCGCGGCCAGCAGTTGTACGCCCAGCGCAAAAAGCCGTCCATCTTGAGCCATTCGGCGAGCGGGCCGTGCAGCCGTCCCTCCAGAAGGGGCGAGCGGATAAAGGTGTTGGGGGTCAGCGGCCAGCAGCAGGTCGACCAGGAGACCTTGCCCGTGCAGCGCGCGCAGGCCTTCCGTGTAGCGCCCCGCTCCTCTGCTTCACTCAGAGAGATTTCGTAGATGCCGGGGGTGTAGCTGTCGAAGTGAAGCTCGGGACGCTGGTTGATGATGGCGGGGCTGATGTCAAGCTGAGTCCTAAGCTCCGGCGCCTCCTCGCGCAGGATGGCAAGGGCGCGGTTATAGGCGTCCATATCCGGCGGCTCGTCGGCGCAGATGACGCAGTAGTCCGCCCAGCCGTTCTTTTTAAGCCAGGCATAGAGCGCACGGATATAGGCTCTGATGTCCGCGGATTTCCGCATGAACTTGCCGCAGCCGTCCGCCTCGTCGACATAGCGCAGGCGAATGGCGTCGGGGTAGTCCTCGGTGATGTTGCCGAAGCTGCCGTGATCACCGGGCTGATTCGTCCAGTTGCGGATGAGACCGATTAAGTAGATTTCGCGGGTCATGCCGTACTTTTGGCACAGGCGCAGATAGCGATCCAGTACCGAGTAGTCGTAACGGAAGGCGCCGTCCGTGCCGCGCGTGATGCGGATGATGTTATACTCGAAGAGATCCGAGAGGGGATCGTACTTGTTGTAGCAGAACTGTCCCGCCCAGGGAATATCCCCGACGGTGACGGTGGAGGCGACGCATCCGAGATCCGCCATGGAGGCAAGGTAATGCTCCAGAATCTCGAAGTGACGGTCGGAGAAGAGGGGCACATCGTAGTGACGGGCGATGTTGGTGGGATGATGCCAGATGGTCAGGTGGAACTTCCGGTCGTCACCCGAGGGCATGAGCACGTCCGCGACCTCAACCGTGAAGGGGAGGGTCTCGGCTGCGAACTCGTCGTCGTACATACGGTGCAGGTAGATTCTGACCTCGCCGGAGTAGGTGCCGGGCGCGGTATCCGCGGGCACCTGAATCTCCAGAAAGAGCTGGATGACCTTCCAGGGCTCGAAATAGGCGCTTCCCGAATCAAAGAGGGGATCGGCTTTGTAGACCTGATCGTCATCGAGAACCATCTGTGCGCGGTAGAGCTTCGGCTGAAGAGCGGGGCAGATAACCTCCGGACGCATGGTAACGGCCTCGTGCCCGAAAAAGTGGGTCGCCGTAGGCGTGAAATCCGCGCGGTTCTCCATGACGAGCATGGCGGGAGCCGTATAACGGATGGCGATGGACGCACCCGCCCAGTCGCCCCGGCAGCAGGACAGAGTCACGGATTTGCGGTCAAAGACAGGATCTTCCCCGCCGGCGGCACGGAAGCTTTCGTGCTGCCAGCCGCAGTAAAGATCGCTTTCATAAAGCATCGGCATGGGCTTATGGTATTCCTTTCCTTACATTACTTCCAGCGCTCGAGATTGCTCTTCTGCTTGGCGCGGAAGCTCGCGCTGATTTCCTCCGGCTTGATATCCAGGCAGATGAGGAAATCCGTCAGATGCATCAGCACGTCCGAGACCTCCTCGGAGAAGTGCGCACGGACATCGGAGTTGGTCATGATCGCCTCCGTGCCCTCTTTTTTCAGGACATCGATGACCTCGCCGACCTCGCCGATTGTCCACAGCAGGCACTCGTAGGCGCGGTCGGGGCCCAGAGTGCCCCAGTCGTCCTCGTAGACGCGGTGCAGTTCACGCTGCAGATCCTGCATTTCCTGTACAGACAGAGAATCCATAGGATGATATACGCCCCTTTACTGTAATGTGCGGCAGGCCGCCGCGGCTGCGCCGAGGACTCCTGCATCGTTTCCGTATTGTGCAAGAGAGATGCGTACATGAGAAAAGTACCGCCGGAAGCCCTCGTGACGGCCAAGGGCATCGCGCAGGGCAAGGAGCAGGAAATCGCCCGCGGCGCTGATGCCGCCGCCGACGGAGACGGCATCCGGGTAGAAGACGGAGATGAGCCCCACGAGTCCGGAGGCGACCTCCTCGATGTAGTCAAGCCAGACGGGGAGAATCTCGGGGTCAGCGCGCCGCGCCGCCTCGATGACGGATTTTGCGTCGGAGTAGCCCGGCGCGCGCCGGACGAGAGCCGCGGAGGACGCATAGCGCTCGTAGCAGCCTCTCTCCCCGCAGGGGCAGGGCTCGCCGCCCGCATGCGTGATCATGTGACCGAACTCGCCGGCGGAGGGACGCATCCCGCGCAGAGGCTGTCCGTTCACGATCGCATCCCCGCCGACGCCCGTGCCGAGCGTCAGAAACAGGGCGTTGCGCTCGCCGCGAAGGGAGCCGGAGTCCCATTCGGCCATCATGGCGGCGTGGCAGTCATTCAGCAGGAGCACGTCCCGTCCGAGCGCACGCCGCAGGCAGGAGCCTATGGGGGCACCGAACCAGCCTAAGTTGTCGGCGCTGATGAGCCCGGAAGCCGGATTCACGTCTCCCGCGCAGGCGAGCCCTATGGGAAGGGTCTCCCAGTCGGATGCGCTCTCCCGAATCAGTGTGGATACGGCGCGGGCAAATTCCACGGGATCCTCCAGCGGAGTGGGGCACTGCGCCCGGGTGAGGATCTGTCCGTTATCCGTGACGGCGAGCTTGGTGGAGCTGCCGCCTACGTCGATGCCTACAGCTCTCACGCAAGCTCCCCCTTACGGTGGAGGAAGCCGCCCGCATAGGTGAAGAGCGGGTGAAGCTCCGAGTCCCAGCCGGTGAGCGTCGCAGGCGCGCCGAGACGGATGCCCGACTCCAGCTGCAGCCAGCGGGCGGCATTCGTCGAGGCCGCGTTCAGCGCGTCCTCCGCGGGAATCCCCAGGGATACGAGATTCCGCACGGCTCCGGGCAGATAGGTGGCGCCGCCGTTCAAAGTGTCGGTGCCGTCGCAGTAGCAGGCTCCGTTTCGAACCTCGTACCAGCTGTCGTGGTCGAGATAGCGTCCGTCGGGCAGATTCGTCGTGGAGACGGCATCGGAGATGAGCATGATGCGCTCCGGTCCCTTGACCGTCCACAGAAAGCGCACGGTGCCGGGGTTCAAGTGCACGAAATCGGTGATCATCTCGGCGTAGATCTCCCTGTGGACAATGGCGGCCGAGAGGAAGCCGGGGTCGCGGTGACGGATGGGACGCGCCGCGTTGAAGAAGTGGCAGACGGAGCCGACGCCCTGAGCGAAGGCTGCCTCGCCCTCCTCGAAGCTTGCGTCGCTGTGGCCAATCTGCGCACGGATGCCCAGGG
>CAVGLF010000057.1:0-11742 GCA_963630045.1 Butyricicoccaceae bacterium
GTACGGGCGTGGGCTCAAAGCGTAACAAAAAAGCTGAAATTTCTCCCTTGACAGGGAGAAATTTCAGCTTATGGTACTGCCGTGCGAAGGAAAATGGTCAGTTCTCCGAAAGCTCGCGGATGGCGGCTTCGTGCTCTCTTGCGGTCTTCGAGAAGACATGCGACCCGTCGCGCCTCGCGACGTAGAAGTAGTACTTCGTGTCCGCGGGGCTGATCGCCGCCTCGATCGATTCGAGTCCGGGATTCGCAATGGGTCCCGGCGGAAGTCCTTCGTAGACGTAGGTGTTGTACGGATCATCGATGTCCAGATCGTCGTCCGTCGGCGCACGTCCGAGGATGTAGGCCACTGTCGCGTCGATCTGCAGATAGGGGAAGTCGGAGCTTTCCAGACGGTTGTAGATGACCGATGCGATCACCCGGCGCTCGTCATCGAGCTTGGCCTCGCGCTCGATCATCGAGGCGACCGTCACGATCTCATACAGGCTGCGCCCGGTCTTCTCCGCGGCCTCCTGCAGCTCGCCTGAGTACTTTTTCCCGAAGTTTGTCAGAAACTTCGAAATGACCGATTCCGCGTCGTCTCCGACGTAGAACTCATAGGTATCCGGGAAGAGATAGCCCTCCAGGCGGCGTCTGCCCTCCCCCGTCTCCGTGAGCCAGTCGTAGTCAAACTCCCCGGTCTCGATGGCGGTGTACAGCTCCTCCGCCGTGCAGACCCGGTTTTCCTCCAGAAGCGTCACGATCTGAGCCGTCGTGTAGCCCTCGGGAATCGTCACACGCACCGTCTCTCGTACATGCGTCTTTCTCATGGCGCGGGCGATGGCGGGATAGTCCAGCTTCGCGCTGACCTCATAGTCCCCAGACTCGAAGGTCGTGCCGGATTTTGCGATATTCAGATACAGGTTGAACAGAGCCGGATACTTGATCAGCCCCGCCTCCCCCAGCTTTTCCGAAATCGAGCGGAAGTCGTCGTCCTCCGAAATCTCGATCACCGCCGTGACATCGGGCTTGACAAAGGCGAAAACCTCGTTGGCAAAGAGGATGACGAGACTCGACAGCGCCATGGAGATGCCGAGAATCAGCGCCGTATATCCGATGGCGACCAGACAGCCGTGCCGTCCTTCATGTAAGCGGTGCCTGCGGCGGCGTCTGCGATGCGGGCGGGCGGGCGCCGTCTTCTGCTCCTCCGCCGTGACCTCCATTTCCGCTTCGATGGCGGGCTTGGGGAGAGCCGCCGTGCTCTCCGGCAGCTCTTCGCCGGGGTATCTTTCATGATCGGACATGTACTGCTCCTTCATTTATGCCTGCCGCGCCACGATTGCCAGAATCATGCGCACGGCGAATAGTCCCGTAAAGAGGAGGAAGCCCTTTGTCGTCACGGCTCCCGCGAGATTCACGTGCAGCGCAGCGGGACCCGGGTCTGCCTCGGGCACCTGCTCCTCGCGCACGAGATTGCGCAGCGTTCGAACCGCCACATAGGCGCACAGGAAGAAGGCCGCCGTATTTCCGGCCGTGTAGTAGCGCCAGAACTGTGCGTCGGGATAGAACTCCGCCAGCACGCCCGTGAGCATCGCGTACCCGTTCACCGCCATATGCGCCAGCATGCAGGGCCACACGGAATCCGTGCAGTACGCCAGAAGCCCGCAGCCCAGTCCCATGACCAGCGCCGGTCCAAGCATCCCGGGATCGCGCTGCAGCATCGCCTGAGCCAGAGTCGTCATGATTAAGGCCGCCGCCGTTCCGCGCTTTTCATACAGCGAGAAGACCGCTCCGCGCAGGAGCATCTCCTCCATGATGCCGGGGATGATGACCAGCGACAGCGCCATGATCCATGCAAAGCCCTCCGGCACGCCGGAGTGAATCGGATAGAAGGCCGAAAGCCCCTCCGGCACGCCTCCGGAAAGCAAAAAGGAGGGCGCATACGCCGAGAAGGACGCGAATGCCACAGCCAGGGAGGCAAACAGCACGTTCATGGCAAAGTAGCGGTGCGCGGGACGTCCGCGCAGACGGATAAGGCTCCGAAACGGCTTGTACTGCCGCAGCACCAGAGCCGGAATGCCGAATATGAGAATCTCCGCGCCGCCCAGCACCAGATACGCCGCGGCATTCACCGTGACGGACGTACCGAGTCCCGCCAGCGCGTAGAAAACGCTCAGGAACAGCAGCAGCAAAAACAGCACCCATCCCGCGAGTGCCGACGGCTTCAGCTGCATACAAGCCGCCTCCTTTCGGTCAGTATCTCCCCTACGCGCCGGTCGTATGCGTCCTCCGGCAGCGGCATCAGAAACGCCTCATAGCACAGGCCGATGCTCCGCACTCCGGGATGCGCCTGCAGCCAGCGGTCGTAGTAGCCGCCGCCGCGTCCGAGCCTCGCACCCGACGCATCGAAGGCCAGCCCCGGCACGATGACCGCACACGGATCCCGTACCTCCGGCGCATTCCTCCCCGGCTCCGGCAGTCCGAAGCGCCCCGGGGCAAGCTCGGCCAGGCTTTCGATACGCCGCGCCGTCATGAGCCCGTGCCGTCCGCAGAGCGGTACGCAGACGCCTCCTCCGCGGGAGAGCCTGTACGCCATCGCCTCGCGCGTCGCGACCTCGAAGCCCTCCCCCACATAGAAGAAGACATCGCCGGTCCCGGGGAGCGTTTCCGAGAGTCTCTTCGCAATGGCGCGGTCATGCGCCGTCTTTTCTCCGGCGGGATACGCGCTCCGCGTACGCAGGAGATACGCCCGGTACTCCTCCTTCTCCATCAGCGGCGAAGTACGGGCGCGTCCGATGCCGCGTACATGCCCGCGCGTACGCGGTCAGCCGCTTCCTCGCCGCACACAAGCCGCGCGAGCTCATACGCAAATGCGTAAACCGTGCCCGCCGCCTTGCCCGTCGTGATGAGTCCGTCCGTCACGACGTCCGCATCCGCAGCCGCGGCTTCTCCCAGTCCCGGCTCGCATCCGGGGTAGCAGACCGCGAGCCTGCCGTCCAGAAGCCCCAGATCCCCCAGCACCATGGGCGCGGCGCAGATGGCCGCAATGCGGATGCCGCGTCCGTATGCCTCCTTCAGAAGCGTGTGAATGCGGGGGTCGGCGCGCAGGCCGTCCACACCGCCCATGCCGCCCGGCAGGATCAGAAGCTGCGCGTCCTCAGGCAGCGTGTCCGGGATGTCCGCGTCCGACAGCACACGGATTCCGTGTGCGCCGCATACGGTTTTCTCCCCCGCGAGCGTCACCTGCGCACCGGCACGGCGCAGCACGTCCGCTGTCACCAGAGCCTCCGCTTCCTCAAACCCGTCCTTCAAGAAAAGATAGACCATCATTGATTCTCCTTATTTTTCCCCCGCGCCGCTTACAGCAGGTCACGGATTTCGGCAAAAATATCGTCGGAAATCGTCTGACGGGTACGCATCCTCCCGTCCTGCGCACAGCTCACGGTGCGCCAGCCGAAGTACTCCGCCGCCGTTTCGGCCGATTCCGTACAGCGTCTTAAGTATTCCTCATCCGCCTCGTGAATATCGGTTCCGGAGTCCCTCGTGCGGATATTCTCCAGCGCCGTCTCCACAGGAAGCTGCAGGAGCACCACGCGGTCGGGCTTCGGTATGCCCATTTTTCCGTATTCGAAATCCGCCAGCCACTCGTAGTAGGCGCGGCGCTCATGCGCGGGAAGCTTTGCGCCCTGATGCACGGCATTGGAGCTTGTGTAGCGGCAGGCCAGGCACAGCACGCCCGCCTCGTAGTCCTCCCTCCAGTGGCGCATGTACGAAGCATAGCGGTCGCAGGCATAGAATGCACCCGCGGCATAGGGGCTCACGGCATCCGGGTCGGAGCCGAACTTCCCCGCCAGATACATCCGCACCAGCGTCGAGGACTCGTCGGCATAGTCGGGGTATGTCAGCGCACGGTAGCGTATGCCGGCTTCAGCCGCTCTGCGGCAGAGAAGCTCAAACTGCGTGGACTTGCCCGTGCCGTCCACGCCCTCCAGCACAATCAGTCGTCCCATCAGGCGTTCCTCCCGTATTTTTCACGCATGGCCTGCGCTTGTCCGCAGCTCATCCGGCCTTCGGGACAGGCTCCCCGGACGCAGGGCGGGCCGTCCGTGCGGAAGAGATGGGGCGCGGCCTCCTGACAAAGCCGCAGCATCCGCTCCGCAAGCTCCCTGATTTCCCACTGGGCGCGGTTGCAGCAGCGGTGCGCAAAGAAGTTCTTCAGCTCGCGCGCGTTCATCGTCATGACAAGCTGCGTCGTGCAGGCGTTGGGCAGCACGAAGCGCGCGTCCTCCTGCGCCTTCTTGCGGGCGGCCTTCTTCGCATCCTCGCGTCCCGCCATCGCCTCCTCATGCTTTTTCGACAGCAGCGCGGCGATTTTCTCATAATACCGGTGATCGGCCTCCATCGCTTCCTCGTAGAGCGCCAGAGCCTCGGGACAGTCCGCAATCTCCGGCGGCGTGACGTACTCAAAGCGTTTTTCGGAGACATAGCGCTGGGAGCGCACGCTGTAGGATGCCAGCCTGTGCCGCGTCAGCTGCGCCAGGCAGGAGCGCGAGATGCCCTCGACCGCGAAGGTGAAGCTGGCGTGCTCAATGGGGCTTTCGTGTCCGATCTCCGAGAGCATGTCCACGTAGTGCGCCGCTTCCGCTCCGTCCAGATTCTCGTACAGCTCCCCCACGCCCTTTGATGTATAACAGGTTTTTGCCGCCGCCGCAATGACCTTTTCCGGATCCGGCGTACAGGCAATCAGCATGACCTTCATATCGTAAAAAGCTCCTTTGTCAAATACTTTCGCGCACTCACGCCTTTTTGAATTTTTCCCGTACCGCCAGCCACAGAAAGGCCGGCAGCTTCATCATGCGTCCGATGCGGCGCGGCTCCTGGAAGAGACGGTAGAGCCACTCAAGCCCCGCCTTGCGATAAAACGCCGGCGCACGCCGCAGCGTCCCGGCATAGATATCCAGGGAGCCTCCCAGTCCGAAATACAGCGCCGGAACCCTTCCGGCCGCCGTCTCCATGAAGCGCTCCTGACGCGGGAAGCCCATGCAGACGAAGACGACATCGGGGGCGGCACGCTCGAGCTCTTCAAGCACCGGCTCGTCCTCCCTGAAGTAGCCGTCATGCGTGCCCGCAATGCGGAGCCCCGGATACTTCTCCTCAAGCTTTTCCGCCGCGGCCTCGGCCACTCCGGGCTTTGCGCCCAGAAGATAGAGCCCGTACCCCTTTTCCGCACAGATGCTCGCGATGCGCTCGCCCAGCTCCACGCCGGGCACACGCGCCGCCACGGGACGTCCCAGGATGCGTGCGGCATAGACCACGCCCACGCCGTCGGGCACGACAAGCGCCGCCGAATTCAGGAGACTTTGCAGCCCTGGGTCCTCACGCGCGGCGTAAATCATCTCCGCATTCGGTGTGACGACATAACCCGCCTCCCTGCGGCCGATCATCTCCCCGCAGCGCGCGGCGGCTTCGTCCATCGTGACGCTGTCGAATCGGATGCCCAGTATCTCCCGTTTTCCGTCCATCTTCGTTTTCATCCCCCGGTACACTTTTTCGAATCATTTTATTGTACCGTATCCCGCCGTCTTTTTCAAGTCCCAATTTATGTCCCGTCCAAAAAGACCCGTCCCGTTTCAAAAAGTCCCCCGAAAAAAAAGGCTCTCCCTGCCCCGCAGTTTTTGATCCCCCGGGAGTGCCTCTTTTTGGCACCTACAGCCTCAGCGCCGCCGTGATGGCGATGCCTCCCTCGCGGCGGACGGCGCGCGCATAGCCGCCGTGCGCTTCGGCCGCCGCGCGGACGATGGAGAGTCCGATGCCCGTTCCCGGCCCCGAGTGCGCGGGATCACCGCGATAGAAGCGGTCGAAGAAGCGGGAAAGGTCGGTCTCCGGCGCAATCGTGCAGGAATTCTCAACCGTGATCTCGGCGAAGTGCCTGTGCCGCGCCGTCGTGAGCCGTATGGTGCTTCCCTCGGTGGAGTACTTCAGCGCGTTGTCCAGAAGAATCGAGACCATCTGCTGCACGCAGGCACGATCGCCCGTCACATGCAGATTCTGCGCGATGTCCGAGCGAATCGTCCGCCCCTTCACTCCGGCGAGTGCCCGGAAGGGCTCCACGATTTCCCACACGGCCTCGCCCAGATCAAAGGCCGTGCGCTCCGGGAAGGGATTTTCCTCATCCAGACGCGACAGCGTGACGAGATCGCCCACAAGTCCGGACATCCTTGCGGTCTGCGCGCGGATATTCGCGACCCACTCGTCCTCCCCGTGCTCCATCTCCAGCACGTCCGCACTCGTCGCAATCGCCGTAAGCGGTGTCTTCAGCTCATGCCCCGCGTCGGTGATGAAGCGCTTCTGCGCCTCAAGATTGCGCACATAGGGCGCGACGGCGCGGCTTGAAAACAGCCATACCAGCACAAGCACCAGCACAAGGCTTCCGCCCGAGACCAGTGCCGTCACGCGCAGAAGCATGCGCATATTCTCAATCTCGCGTTCGGAGTTCAGGAAGGTCATGACGCTTCCCCCGTCTTCCGTCCGCGTCACGAGATAGCGGTACGTTCCGTAATAGCCCCGCTCCCGTCCGCCGAGCATCACGGCTATGCCGGCATGCTCCGCCTCCTCCTCGGTCACAGAGGCGATGTTGTCCTGATCGATACGCGTAATCACGCCCTGAGCGTCCGCATAGACCGTGAAAAAGCGCAGCATGTACCGCACCTCGTCGGAGAAGCGCTCCGAGCCGGGAAGTCCCTGTCTGCCGCCCTCCTGCATGGGCGGTTCCGGAAGGACGGCGTCCTCCGAGCCATCGGACTGCGGAGCCTTCGGCGGCTCGTCCGGCGCCCCGGGAAGCTGTCCGTCTGCCGCAATGGCGCGCAGGATGTCGTCCTGCCCTCCCGTCACGGCGATGCAGTTTGTGATATTGACGGCCGCCAGAAGCACGAACATCACAACGGTGATGGCTGCCATGGCCGACCCGACAAAGCGTCTGCGCAGCTTCTTCAGCATACCGTCTCCTCCAGCGAATAGCCCGCGCCTCGGATGGTGCGCAGCTCGATGTCCGCATCGATGCTGCGGAGCTTTTTCCTCAGAAACCCGATATAGGTCCACACGACGTCCAGCTCCGCCTCCGATTCCGTGCCCCAGACGCGGTCCATCAGCCGCTCCGTGGAGAAGACCTGATGCGGGTGGCGGAAGAAAAGCTCTGCCAGCTGATACTCCTTATTGTTGAGCCGCGCGCTTTTCCCTTCGCACGTCAGCGTGTAGGCACGGCAGTCGAGATACGTTTTCCCCAGAGACATTCTCTCCGGCGCATACGCCTCCGAGCGGCGCACGAGCGCCCGCACGCGGGCCAGGAACTCCTGCGCGGCAAAGGGCTTGGGCAGGTAGTCATCGGCACCGGCGTCCAGCCCCGCTACTCTGTCCTCGATCTCCCCCTTCGCCGTCAAAAACAGCGCGGGTGTGCGGATGCCTGCGGCGCGTGCGCGTCTGAGCACCTCCAGCCCGTCCATTCCGGGCATCATGATGTCCAGCACCAGCGCGTCATACGCACCGGCATTTTCGATATGGTCCAGCGCGTCCGTACCCGTATGCACGACATCCACGGTGTACTTGCTGCGCTCCAGCATCACCTTCAATGCCCGGGCGATGGAGATCTCGTCCTCGGCAACCAGTATGCGCATAATCGGTATTCTCCTCTTGTTTTCTCTCTCTCTCCCCCGCGCGCGGGATGACGCCGAAGCAGTTTTCATTCCTCACGCAGGGCGGATTTTTTTTAATAAAGCGGGGCAGCTTTGCCCCTCCCGCGCTTATTTTTTCATAGCCCGGGAGAGAAAGCTGCCCCTTTTGTTCCCCGATGTACGGATTTACAGCTGCACGGCCAGTCCCGTGGCGGCGGATTCGTTGCAGGCCAGCGTGAGCCTTAAGGACTTCAGCGCGTCCTCGTAGTCCGAGCGGATGGCTTCGGTGCTGCCCGTCTTGACCGCATCCAGGAAAATGCGGTCCTGGATGTAGGTCTGCTCGTCCTCGGGCGTGCTGGAGACGGTGCCGTCGACATCCGTGAAGATGAGCTCCCACGGCTTCGTGTGATCCCAGCCCTTGGTGTCGCGCACCCAGGTGCGGGTTCCCGTCTTGTCGTGGATTGCCAGCGAGCTGCGAAGGCTGTACTCGATGGTGAAGTCCTGGCCGTAAATGCAAAGGCCGGACTTCGTCTTCGCGCCCTCGCGCGTATAGCAGGCCGTGAAGAGGTTCGCCACGACGCCGCATTCGAATTTCATGACGGCGGAGGAGTAATCGTCCACGTCATATCCGGGTACGCCGTACTCCTCGGGATCGACAATGCCGCGGCCGGCGGCGCAGTAGACGGACTTCGGCTCGCCGAAGAGCCAGCGCAGCTCGTCGAAGAGGTGGATGTTCTGCTCGACGATCTGACCGCCGGAGGTGGCGAAGGTTCTCCACCACGGCACGGTGGGGATGCCGCCGTTCCAGGCGCCCGTGACAAGACCGACACGGCGTCCCTTCAGGTACTCCTTGATGATGTCGGTCAGGGACTGATAGCGATCCTGGAAGCCGACTGCGGTGATGATGCCGGCGGCCTTCGCGTCACGGCAGATTTTCTCGGCTACGGAATAGTCCAGCGCCATGGGCTTTTCAATCAGGAAGTGGATGCCGCGTCTGATGAGCTCGGGCTCAATCTCGCCGTGTACATGGGGCGGAACGGCTACGAAGACCACCTGGGGCTTCGTCTCATCGAGCATCTTCACATAATCGGTGTAAACGCCGCCGGAGCCGTAGGCATCGGCACGCTTCTGGGCACGTTCGGGAATGATATCGCAGAATCCGACGATCTGAACGTCTTCGCAGGTGGAAAGCTTCTGAAAATGAACGCCGTTGCGTCCGCCGCAGCCAATCTGGGCAACCTTGAGTTTTTCCATGGTTTGCAGTCATCCTTTCCTTGCCGCAAAATTGCGAATTTCAACAAATTCCCTGCCTGTCACAGGGAGGCCTTGCACCTATTTTACCATGAGCCCCCGCAAATGTCAACCGCGCATTCGCGCGTTCTCCCTCCTCCCCGCCTTCATATTCTGCATGAAGCCGCCGGCAGCAAGCCCGATACCCGGTCCTTTTAAAAAAAGGGATTTTTCCCCGTGCCACGGATTTCTTTACAAAACGGGAAAAATATGCTATAATGAGTTCTGTTAGAGAAAAGGAGCACATATGATGACTGACAAGGAGATTTTCGATCAGAAATACGCACTGCTTCGCCGTGAGCTGATCTCACGCGATTTTGCGCGGCTGAATCCGCAGCAGCTTGAGGCCGTGCTGCATACCGAAGGGCCTCTGCTCGTTCTGGCGGGTGCCGGTTCCGGCAAGACGACCGTCCTCATCAGCCGTATCGTCAACCTGGTGCGCTACGGACGCGCCGCGTCCGACAAGACCGCGCCCGACTTCGCCCGCTCCGAGGATCTTCTGAATCTCTCCCGCGAGTACGCTTCTCCCGGTACGCTCGACCCTGCGGAGCTTCACCGGCTCTGCGCCGTCGGGCCCGTCCATCCGTGGAACATCCTCGCCATCACCTTCACGAACAAGGCCGCGGGCGAGCTCAAGTCCCGTCTGGAGACCGCGCTGGGCTCCGACGGCAGCGAGGTCTGGGCTTCCACCTTCCATTCGACCTGCGCGCGCATCCTGCGCCGCGACATCGCGCGTCTGGGCTATGAGCCGCGCTTCACGATCTATGACGAGGACGAGCGTCTGGCCGTCATCAAGTCCTGCTTAAAGGAGCTCGGCATGGACGAAAAGCTCATGGTTCCGCGCGAGGTCTCCCGCGAGATCTCCCACGCCAAGGACGCGCTGCAGGACGCCGAAGCCTTTGCCTCCGCTCCGCTGCAGGCGGACTATCCCGGCGCCCGCGAGCATAAGTCCGACGTTGTGCGCATCTACAAGCTCTATGAAAAGAAGCTGCGCGACAACAATGCGCTCGATTTCGACGATCTCATTCTCTGCACCGTCCGGCTTCTCGAGACCTCTCCCGAGACGCTTGCGTACTATCGCGACAAATTCCGCTATGTTCTGGTCGACGAGTATCAGGACACCAACCTTGCCCAGGATCGTCTGACCCAGCTTCTTGCCTCCGGGCACGGCAACCTCTGCGTCGTCGGCGACGACGACCAGTCCATCTACCGCTTCCGCGGCGCGACGGTCAGAAACATCCTCGAATTCGACCACACCTTCCCCGATGCGCGCGTCATCCGTCTTGAGCAGAATTACCGCTCGACGAAGACCATCCTCACGGCGGCCAACGATGTCATCCGCCGCAATGAGGCGCGGCGCGGCAAGGAGCTGTGGACGGACAATGAGGAGGGCGAGAAGATCGGCTTCTACTGCGGCCACGATGAACGCGACGAGGCGCAGTACATCGCGGCTCAGGTGCTTGCCGGCTACAAAAAGGACGTGCATCCCCGTGACTTTGCCGTGCTCTACCGCATGAATGCCCAGTCCAACGCCATCGAGCGTGCGCTCTCCGCCAACGGCATCCCCTACCGCATCGTCGGCGGCATGCGCTTCTACGACCGCGCCGAGGTGCGCGACATGATCGCCTATCTGTGCGCGATCTCCAATCACGACGATACCATGCGCCTGCGCCGCATCGTCAACAATCCCCCTCGCCGCATCAGTCCCGAGCGCGTGGAGGAGGCCATGGAATGCGCCTCCGAGAACGGCATCAGCCTGTACGAGGTGCTGCGTCACGCCTCCACCTTCGACCGCTTCGACCGTGCCGCGCAGCCCATGGAGCTCTTCGCGGAGCTCATGGAGGAGCTGCGTCTGCAGTCCGAGACGATGCCGCTGGATGCCTTCTACGATCTGGTGCTGGAGAAGACCGGCTATCTTGATCAGTATCTGCGCAAGGCCAACGATCCCGAAAGCATTGCCCGCGCCGAAAACGTCCGCGAGCTGCGCTCCTCCATCGTCGAGTATGCCTCCCGTGCCGAATCTCCGACGCTGGCGGGCTTTCTGGAGGACGTTGCGCTCTTCACGGACATCGACCGCTTCGATGCCTCCGCGGATGCCGTCGTCCTCATGACGCTGCACTCCGCGAAGGGGCTGGAGTTCCCCTACGTCTTCCTCGCCGGCATGGAGGAGGGCATCTTCCCCGGCATGCGCTCGGCCAACGATCCCGAGGCCATGGAGGAGGAGCGCCGTCTGGCGTATGTCGGCATCACCCGTGCGCGCCGCAAGCTCTACCTCACCTGTGCCGAAACGCGCATGCTCTTCGGGCACACCTCCTACAATCACCGCTCGCGCTTTATCGAGGAGATCCCCGCGGACTGCCTGGAAAGCACGGCTGCGGCACCGCGCCGCAGCTCCTCCCTGCGCATGCGTCAGCGTCCTGAGCGCAAGCCGCCTGAGGCTCCGACCGTCCATATGGGCATCTCCAGCACCGCTGTCCCCTCCGCACCGAAGGCCACGGGCAAGGCCGTCCTCTTCCGCACGGGAGAGCGCATCTCGCACACCGCCTTCGGCAGCGGCACCATCGCCCAGACTCAGCCCATGGGCGGCGACATGCTTCTGGTCATCCGCTTCGACAGCGGAACCGAAAAGAAATTTCTCGCCACCGCAGCCTCCCGCTTCATCACGAAGCTGTAAGTCCCGCTGCCGCAGCCAAAGGGAACACGCGGCGGGACAATGCGGGAGTTTCTGAGGCTCTCCCGGGCAAAAAAGGGGGGCTGGGGGCACTCCCCCCCGGGACTCGAAACGGGACTCCCGCTGCTCCCCCCGGACG